>JBAZFD010000390.1:0-2504 GCA_041653575.1 Thermodesulfovibrionales bacterium | reverse complement strand
ATGGCACTTGCCGCAGGAATTGCTGGTGTCGTTGGTGCTCCCGAGGGCCCATGCTGTGTCAGGTCCGTCGTTGGGGTTGGACTTGGGCACCCAGTTGTCTGAGGGGAAGGGATCGAAGGTGGCCCCTGTGCCGTGACAGGTCTGGCAGCCGTTCCACTTCGCGTGCTTCACAGCCTTGGACATCATGCTGTCAGGAATGGTGGTGTAAGAAGGGTCAACATAGAAGTTGTCCACAAAGGGGACATCCCCTGCAAGGCCGGGGTACCTCGCGTTGTTGGCGGGATCAACCATTGCTGCGATCAGGTTTGCCCTGCTGTTGTGGCAGTCCTCGCATGTCCTTGAAGGATCAAGGGGCATGGGGATCAGGGCCTTTACCTCGCCGCCGCTGATCTCGTTGACAGCCTTGATGGCGTTGTTCACGGTCCCGAAGACCAGGTCCTCAACCACCAGGTCAAGGACGCTGCCCACAACCTTGGCAACGGGCTTGAGAAGGGGCTGGATGGTGCTGATGGACAGGGAGTTGCCGATAGGCTTCACCGTGTTCAGCAGGGGGTTCAGGATGGGGGCTGTGAGGTTGCCCACTGTGGCGACCACAGGCGCTGTGATGCCGCCCACGTTCACGCTGTTCAGCAGGGTGCTCTGCACCAGGTTGTTCACGGTGTTGAGCACGCCGCCCACCAGGCCGTTGGACCCGATGAGGTTCAGGACAGGATCAAGAAGTCCTGCCACAGGCTTCACGGTTGTTGTCAGCAGATTGGTGCCGAGGGCCCCCCCGCCGAGATCGAGAAGACCTGCTTCAGACTTCTCGGTTGAGATAGTCATGGTCCCGAATGTCATCAGGGCTATGACCATTGCAATGAAGGCTGTTCCCCTCATTGTTTTTGAATTTTTACTCTTCATTACTTCCTCCTTCCCTTGTGGATAGGAATCGTTTTTATCTTCGGCACTCTCTCCGGTGCCTTTCCCTTGCTGCAGGCCTCGCCTGCCGTACCTTCCGCCAGGGGTCCCTCTGTCCCTGCCGGCACTTCCTGCACCTCCTTAGTCTCTCAGTTATCGGCACGTCGTGATTCCAAGGGAATCAAAGCTGAACTTTATTATTGCAAGGGTTGTGCCAGAACGGAATGACAAGGGAAAATCAACAGAATTGCAGATTCGAAGGGGTATGACTGCGTTATTTCCCCCAACTATTGCGTGAAATAACCGGGGTCTGACTATTTCAGCTCCCTTTAGAGGAGCTTTTTCCTCTTGTTTTACAAGGGATTTCCCAGACTCTTTTCGTCCTCTTTTCTGCCTTCACGGCAGTACAGCTATGTATACCGGCTTCAACAGTCCTTTACGCCTGAAGCATCAGCTCATTCTCATCTCTCCCGGAGGTCATTGCCGGCTCAGTTCATGCCATGGAAAGGATTAACCTGGAGAGGAAGGATCCTGAAAAAGCCCCCTGAAATAAAGAAAAAACAGGGAGGGGCGGGAATGAATCCCGCCCCTCCCTGTTTTGCTTCTGAAGGGTTTGTACTATCCTGCATTGCCCCTTAGGGCCTCAAGGCATCAGACATGGCCTGGAGCTCGGCATTCGTGAACTTCGTGTTGTTGCCGTTTGCATTTGTTGCATCATAGAACATCGAGTTCATCATCTGCACATTCTCTACGGCCCACTGGATACCTGACGCCTGGGGAGGAGTCATGGCAGGACCGGTGGTGTAGACATTCCCCTGGATCTTGGAGCTGTCGTTGGGGTTCACGGTGCCCTTATGGCACATTGCGCAGTTGGTCATGTAGAGGTCCGCCCCGCTGGCTGCTCCGCTGCTGGAGGAGCTTGAGCTGCTTGAGCTGGAGGAGCTTGAGCTGCTTGAGCTTGAGCTGCTTGAGCTGCTTGAGCTGCTTGAGCTTGAGCTGCTTGAGCTTGAGCTGCTTGAGCTTGAGCTGCTTGAGCTGGGGCAGGCTCCGGTATCATCCGCCGTCTGCATGTACTTGCCGATGGCGTCGATCTCAGCCTCCGTAAGGGCTATGGCTGCCATCATTGACACGGAGTTCATTCCGTTGTAGTCCCTGCCGGGGGCCACTCTGGAAGCCCTGATGTCTGCTGCTGTCAGACCGCGGAGGGCCTTGCCCATACCGCCGGTTGTGCTGGTGATCGCTCCGTGGCAACCTGCGCAAGCCTTGGTGCCGAAGAGCGTCTTGCCGTCCAGGCACTCCTGGTCCACGGTTCCGCCGCCGCCGGTTACAAAGTCATCAAAGGGAGCAACGTTACGGATAGGCCACGGACCCTCGAAGGTGCCGTTGTGGACCAGGCCGGTTCCGTTGTCATGGCAGTTACAGTTCCAGTTGCTGCCGTTCTTCACCATTGCCTCGTTGCTGGCAAAGTGGCTGGCAGGCATGATCGCCTCGGGAACGCCGATGGACCTCATGACCCAGGGCTGCTTCCTGTAGTAAGTGATGGGCTCCCGGCCCAGCCTTACGGTGTCTGCATGACAGTTACGGCAGCCGGTGTACCCTGCTCCGTC
>JBAZFD010000389.1:0-2511 GCA_041653575.1 Thermodesulfovibrionales bacterium | reverse complement strand
TGAGCTCCAGGTATCTGATCTCATTCCTGATCTCGACAAAGCTCAGGTACTCAAAGGCAAGGAGGGCAGCAATCAGGGATGAGCTGATGAGGAAGACTGCGAGGATTTTTTTTCTCAGTGACATGACTTTAAAAGAAAGGGGGATGGCCCCCTTTCTTTTACGCTCTTACCACCAGCACCGGGCAGGAGGCATAGCCGATCACCTTTTCTGTGGTGCTTCCCATGAGGAGCCTCTTCAGGCCGGTCCTGCCGTGGGAGCCCATCACAATCGTGTCTGCCTGGAGCTCCTTCGCCATATCGGCAATGACCTGGTGGGTCTCACCTTCCCGCACAAAGGTCTCTGCCCTGACTCCACGCTCCCCGGCCTTCTTCTGTGCCGCCTCCACATACCCCTTTGCCTTGCCGATGATGTCGTCCACAACATTCGGCGCCTCACCATAGAACTCGGTGGGAAGGTCAACCACAGAGATGATCCTGAGTTCACCGCCGTACCCCTCGGCAAAATCTATGGCCCTCTCAATGGCTGCTGCGCTGTATTTCGAGCCATCTATGGCGAGAAGAATCCGCTTCCAGCTGACCTCTGTTGCTGTCCGCGGCACGACAAGGACGTCCCTCCGGCTGTGGCCGATGACCCTTGCTGTTACGCTCCCCATGAGAGCCCTTTCAAGGCCGCTCAGACCTCTCCTGCCCATGATGATCAGCTCGGCATTCTCAGCCTCAGCCAGGTCTATGATCCGCTCATAGGCCTCACCCTCTTCACAGACGGTCTTGATGAGTGCGCCTTCAGCCTTCGCCATACTCTCCGCCTCTTTCAGGGCATCCTCGCAGGGCTTGCGCATCGCCTCCATCACATTGCCCACACCCACCATATCAAGATCTCCCTGATAGGGCGGGACCACGCAGACAACGGTGATCCAGGACTTCTCCTGAGCCGCCAGCCTGAAGGACTGCCTCAATGCATTCATTCCCGATTCCGAACCGTCAATTGCAACCAGCACCTTTTTTACCCCCTTCCCTATTCTCATGGTTTACCTTTGTATTATTCCGTCTTCTGTCAGGCAGACAATACACGGGGCTGTCCTGAGGACAGCCCCGCTTTCTTCAGACTCTTTTTCTTCCGGGAACTGTCCCTGCCCTCGGGCAATTTCATTATACCCCACGACAGCCCCAGCCGGACCTGTTTTCAGTGCTTTGCCAAAGCCACCGCTTCCTGGGCCAGCCTCTCCGCGCGGCGTCCCTGCCAGATCGCCTTGAGGACGATAAAGGCTCCGATAAGGAGGGCAATGATCATGATGGCAAAGCTCGTGTTCTTCAGGATCTTGACTGTGCCCTCGCTCAGGGTCTCGATCAAACCGAGCTGTGAGAGATAGACAGGGACCATGAGCCCCCTGCTGAAGAGGACGATGACCATGATCACACCCATGACCACCTTGATCATGAAGGGCTTCACATAGGTAGTGCCGATTGCGCCCAGCTGTATGCCGAAGAGGGAGCCTGCCAGGATGATCATGGCGAGACGGATGTCAACAAGACCCCCCCAGGCAAACTTCATGGAACCTCCCAGCCCCATGACAAAGGCAATGACCAGCTCGGTTGCTGAAGCCATGAGGCTCGGCGCGCCGAGGGCATAGATCATGGAAGGAACGCCTATGAAGCCTCCCACTGCAATGGTTGCTGCCAGCATTCCTGTAGCGAACCCGAGGGGAATGGTGAAGAGGACTGAAACGCGGGCGTTGAGGCTCTTGAAGTAGACCATTGTGCCGGGGATGTGGATGGACTGTACCCATTTTGCCAGCTTCGTTACCTTCTCCTCTGCGTGAGCATTACCGGCCCTGTAGGTCTTGATCGCATCCCTGAGGACGAAGCCTCCCACAATGGCGAGGATCACCACAAAGGCCACGCTGACGTAGAGGTTGGAGCCTGCCTCGCCAAAGGCCTTCTTGATGTTCTCCTGTATGTGGGCGCCGTAGAGGACACCTGCCTCTGCGGAGACACCCATGACAAGGCCGAGCTTCACGTCCACCTGGCCGTATTTCGCACGCTTGATTGCGCCCACAAGGGCCTTGGGGAACTTATGACACATATTACTGGCAACAGCCACGAGACCGGGGACACCAAGGCTCATCATGCCGGGAGTAAGGACAAAGGCGCCGCCTGAACCGATAAAGCCGCTCACCAGACCGCCGACAAAGCCGACGACAAAGAGGTAGATCATGTTCACGGCATTGAGATCTATAAAATTAGTTGCTTCCATGACTATGTCGTGCATCTTATTTCGCCTCCTTTTTCTTTGAAGCCTCTACTCCGAGCACGGTCCAGAAGTGGCCTGTGAATGAGCCGTGGATAAAGGAGAACAGGAATGCCGTTATAATTGGCAGGAAGGCATAGACCCCTCCCTTCCCGAAATAGCTGGTGATGAGCTCCTGGTTGCCCAGGAGAAAGGCATAGAGCCCCACCGAAACGATACCTGTGATGATCAACTTCCCATAGGGCTTTTTCTTCGACGTCGCT
>JBAZFD010000388.1:0-2519 GCA_041653575.1 Thermodesulfovibrionales bacterium | reverse complement strand
ACCCAGAGATGTTTGTTACAGGCCGACACTGCCGAGCGTGTTTCAAACTGAAAGATGACCCCTTCCAGGTGTGGCAGGTTTGTATCGGAATAACCGACAGGAATGGGCTCGGGAAATGCAGGAGGCTGGGGGATAGGGAATGAATCGGTTAAACGGGCATTTTCTATGAATCCCCTGTAGTGCTTACAGGAATCCCATACTTTGATATAATATCATTGTAGAGTAGCCCCTGAACAAGGTATGCCCTAACATCGGGCGGTGCTGCACCTCAAAAGGGTTTCAGCGCCCGTCTTTATAATGAACCAGAATCAATATAACATCAATATCCCTATCTTTGAAGGTCCTATGGACCTCCTCCTGCACCTCATCAAAGAGAACACGATCGATATCTACGACATCCCCATCGCCCAGATAACAGGCCAGTACTTGGGGTATATCGATATCATGAAGGAGCTCAACTTGGAGATCGTCTCTGAGTTCCTTGTCATGGCGGCCACCCTCATCTACATCAAGTCCAGGATGCTCCTCCCCCCTGACGAGACGATCGGGCAGGAGGAAACGGAAGACCCCAGGGCTGACCTTGTGCAAAAACTCCTTGAGTACCAGGCTTACAAGGAGGCGTCAGGGATCCTGAGGGAAAAAGATGAGTTATGGAGCAATGCCTTCGTGCGCCCTGCCGGGGACTCCGCTGTGGATGCCCCTGAGCCGGAGCTTACTCTCTTTGACCTGAATCTCTTTGATCTCATGGGCGCCTTCAAAAGGATTCTCAGCAAGGTTCCACCCAAGGCGATGCTTATCAACAGAGAGACCCTTACCGTAAAGGACAAGATCGCCATGATCCTGGAGAGGATAGAGGCTGAGGATATGGTGAGCTTTCAGTCCCTCTTCAATGCGGAGAGAACGAAGATTGAGGTGATCGTCACCTTCCTCGCCCTCCTTGAGATCCTGAGGCTGGGCCTGACAAGGGTTCTTCAAGAACAGGAGTTCGGAGCAATCTGGATCGCAAAACCTCGGGAAGCGACTGAGCCACCCCATGAATGAATTCTGCGCACTCCCCTATCTCAGAAAAGTAAGCCACTGTGCAGAGGTAACTTCAAGAGTCTTATTGAACATCCTTATCAAGCAGCCTGATGCAAGAGGATTGCCCTCTTACTCAACCTCAGCGCCTTCGGATGCGGTTTCAGATGCAGCATCTTCAACAATGTTTGTTGCCTCAGGCGTGACAGGGGCGGCCTTTCTTGAAACCCTCCGGCGTGTTGTTGTCTTCTTTGCAGCCGCTGGAGCGGATTTTGGGGAGGCCGATGTTTTCTTCTCTGTGGTCGCCTTTTTCTCAGCGGTCTTTGCTGCAGGAGCAGATTCTCCGGCCTTGGTAGCTTTTTTCTCAGGGGCACTCTTGGAGCGTGCAGAAGCCTTTCTTGCTGTCTTTTCCTCTGAGGATGGTTCGATGGGCTTTTTCTCAGGCTCCTGCAGAGTATAAGAACGCCTTTTTTGCATAAAATGCTTGGGATCCATAGGCTGAGCCTCACAATCATCAGCGGCAGTAGAGAAAGCGGCGGCCAAAGCTCGCATTTGACCAGGAGTAAGATCTGAGCCTATATCCTGCATGTTGAGAATCGTTGCCAAGGGAAGGCTGTGCCTTGTTCTTGTCAGTATGACATGTAGTGTCTTAATGAGCATCTTGAATTTCCCTTCCTCAACGGCTCCGCTCAAGCCGCCGTAAAGCCGCAAGTCCAAAAAGAACTCGATGATCGGCTACGTTTGCCACAACTGCCCAGGCATTCTGAACTCCCTGCCCGCTGACTCTTGTTTTGAGCCCGACAACTGGCAAGCCCGTATACCGCTCTGGGATAGGCTCCTCCAGATATCGGCAGATGCGCTCTCCTGTTGCGGTGCCGGGGATTTTTATTGCACTCAGAACCTCTCCTGAATGCTCAAAGTCATCTGCGCCGAGAAACTCAGCCTGGGGAATGCCGTCAAACCATACGACTACGCGCTTTCTATCTCTTCCGTAGGTCGCTCTCATCCCGAAGCCTATGCGAATGATATGGTGCTTTCCCTCTGATGAGACAGCTCGATATTCGATCCACTGTGGATATTTCTCATCGGTGCCACTCGGCCACCTGAAAACGAAATCAACCCCTGCTGCTTGTACATCGAGGATCTGCACTGGTCCCTCCTCAACAAATCATCCTATGATCGGATGAGGAAAGCTGTTGGGCAGTTTCACCTGGCTCAGAAAGGGAATTAAGGCCTCTCTGTTCAAGGATCTCTTTTCAATCAGGGTATCAGCAATCTGCCTGAAAACCGTGGGGTTTAGCTCGAACAGCTCTCGCAGAATCGCTGTTTGTTCGGACTGCAAATCTTCCAGCTTAGACTCGTTCGTTTTCAGCTCTAAATCTGTCTGAGGATCAGCATAAAAAATCCCCCGGTAATGGTTTGAGAGGTAGCGGGTAGCGATATCAACCCAGCGTTGGTGATCAGTAACGCTACCCAGAGTATTTTCCCCGAACATGACATAC
>JBAZFD010000387.1:0-2521 GCA_041653575.1 Thermodesulfovibrionales bacterium | reverse complement strand
CCTGATCTGGGGTCTCTTTTCCTGGCAGCCTGATGAAATCATGACCAGGAAAAGGAAGATCATGATAATCAGCGGAGCAGACCTTTTTTCTTTCTTTGCCGTCAAAAAAATCACCTCTTTACTGGAGCCTGTAGACAACGGGGATGCTCAGCTCGGCCCTCACCGGCGGTTTCGGGAAGGGACATGCCTTTTTGACTGTCTCCACGGCGTTTTTGTCGAGGATGGGAAAGCCTGTGGTCTTCGCTATTCTCACATCCTCCACAGAACCGTTCTCGCATACTACAAAGGAAACAACAGCCCGCCCCTCCCAGCCCATCTTCCTGGCCATAACAGGATAGCTGCGGTTTTTCATTATAAGGTCAGCGATATAGGCAAAATGCTCTTTTGTGTACCGATTTTTCGCAGACTCTTCGGTATCCTCACGGACAGCGATCGTGGTCTCTCCTGAAGAGACTCCCTTCGCAGGCCCACTGATTCGCGCTGTTTCATGAGCAGAGGATGCCCCAGCTATGCCCTCAGCCCTGGCCGGTGTTGCAGCGGTATGGGCGACAGGGGATAAGGCCGGCTGGGACGAGACCGGAGAAGCAGGCGTATCAGGTAAAACCCTTTCCGTCTCATGAACTGCCGTCTTCGTTGCAGGGAGAGCCGTCTTTGATTCCTTCTTCAGCGCGATCCGCTTTTCAGGAGCAGCCTTTTTTTGCAGATCCTCATCCCTTAGACCCCTCTCTGCGGGCTCCTGTATGGTGAAGTCTATCACAATAGGTTTTTTCTCAGGAGCCATGCCGCTGCCGAGCCAGAGCATAAGGAGAAAAACAAGACCGTGGCTGACAAGGGAGATCCGGAGCCCCTTCGTTTCATATCCGAAAGCTGACTGCCGAATGGTTCCTCCCTCCTTCTCCCACTCTGTCCGGAGACTCATCTCTTCTTCCAAACCTGCTATCCTCCCAACTGGTTCCTGAGCGCCTCTTTGAAGCTGATCACCCTTCCGCCGTGTTTCTTCCTGAATCTTTCAGCCTCTTCCTTTCGGGAAAAGGCCAGCCTGCTGGTATGGCTCATCACGCCGGGAATATCCGAACCTTCAAGGTAGTATGCCCTTTCAGCGTCGGTGAGCGAATGGCTGAGATAATCCGCGGCCCTGATCTCCCCTATCTCCTCCAGGTGATCATCCCGGAACCGGGCTGTACAGGCCAGGCTGCAAAAGCTCCTGGAGATCCCGTGGTTCAGCCTGACCTCGTGACGTGTGCTCATGTACTGGTCTATCCACATGCCGCAGACGAAGCATTCCTCCCTCCCGCCTGAGGCAGGGGTGAGGAGTGCGCTGAAGAGGATAAGGGAAATAATACCAGTAAACCTTTTCATGACGCACCTCCTGATAACCGAATGGGCAGCCCCGCCCTCTTATTACTGCATCCCCATGGGTTGTTTCACCCTCTCTTTCAAAGCCTCGTCAAAGCTGTAGATGGTCCCGCCGAAACCCTTTTTGAACTTCTCCGCCTCGGCCTTCGAGCCGAAGCCTATCCAACTGGGCGCGCAGGCCGGGACAGCGGTGCTGCCCGACAGAAAGACCATCTTGTGGGGGTCCATCCACTCGCCTGATATGAAATCACGGGCCTTTGCGGACTTTACCTTTTCCTTCGCCTGGACCCAGAGGCCGCAGTGAGGACAGCAGTAGGTCACCTTCTTGCCGTCAGCCATGGTTACCTCATAGGCGGTGTTTTCGTTCCCTGCCATGTTCATCCCGCAGAGGGGACATTTTTCTGCTGCATTGGCTAAACCGATGAAAGACACAGCCCAGACAAGGACTGCAACAAAGAGAACAGCCTGCTTTGCATATCTCATACCCTTTCCTCCTTCTTTTCCGTTCGTCTTTGCAGGCGGGGCGGCCTGCTACAATTATCCACGAAAACAGCCGCCCCGACAAGATTTCAGTTCCAGGACAACCGCAGTATGAGGGAACATACAGCTCTTTGCGAGTTCAATGTAGCTATTTCCCCTTAGAAAAGGGGGGCAGGGGGTTGTATGCCTTTTTTAAAAAAACAACCCCCTTCATCCCTCTTTGTTAAGGGGAAATTTACCTCTTCCCTGAGCATAGTGCGTTTACCCTGGATTCCAGCTCAAGCTCTAAAAGGCATACTGCATATGGGCGTAGACTGTCCTTCCCGGTTCAGGAACCGCTATGCCGCTGGAAAAGGGGTCTCTGTTTGAGGAGAGATGCTCATAATAGAACTTGTCGAAGAGGTTCCTCACCCCTGCGAAGAGCTTCAGCCCCTTGCAGGTATACCCGACCTTGAGGTTGGCTATGGCCCATCCTGAGGTCTCCTGCTCATTCAGCAGCTCGTCCACCTTGTCCTGGGTGGAGGTAAAGACTCCCTCAATCTCGGCAAAAAAGCTGTCGTTGTCATACCTCAGCCCCAGCTGTCCTGAGAAGGGCGGGATCTCCGGGAGGTTTCTATGCTCTGTGTCGTTCTTGCCCCTGGTGTAGGCAATGCCTGCTGAGAGGTAGAAATCAGCAGGGAGGGCT
>JBAZFD010000386.1:0-2525 GCA_041653575.1 Thermodesulfovibrionales bacterium | reverse complement strand
GTTACAGGCTCCTTATCCGGTCAAAGCACTCCGATACGGCGGGCTTTGTTGATCTATCTGATCCAGACGCATGGGCAGAAGGCTCACAGCGTCCCTGATAATTATAGTCTTTCACTCCTCAAACAGCAATCGGGAACAGTGCGCAATGCTTAGTGACTTACAGCGCCAGCATTTTCTTCCCTTCAAGGAAGCATGGGACCGATAGATTGGCTCTAAACACGGGGGATAGACTCGAAAAGCGACCTTTGTGGCGGCTGGGGGGGCCTTAAGTGCTACCATCTTATCATAGATGTATTCATCATGCTCTATAGAGCCTCTTTCCCTGCCCATGGTAAACCCATCCTTTCCCACAGAGAACAGCGGGTTGTTTTCACAGCTCTTCGCCATCTGGACAGGGTCACTCTTGTTCGGCTTACGCATTGAAATTCTTCCGGAAGAGCTATGTTGATTTCCGCTTCAGACGGCGGGCGGGAGAGCCATGGAGCATACCGTCAACGCTAATATCCTCGTCAACATCAGGCCAGTGGATGCCCTGGCCGTCACCGATGACCTCAAAGTGCTGCCGCTGCTCGGGAGTGGCATCAGAGAGGCGCCATGACCAGGCGAGAGGGACGCTTATCGTTCTGCCGTCAGCAAGAATGGCCGTAATCTCATCTTCTGAAACACGAACACTCACCAGCCGTGGCTCAATGATATTAACCGCAGTGTTCATCCCATTCCTCCATGATTCTCGCCGAGTTAAGCTGAATGATCTGACGGATCTCTCTCAGCTCTTTTGGCGTGAATCCGCTATTTTTGCCCAGCGCCAACGGCTCCATCCAGAATTTGCAGACTCGTCTGTCCCGTTGAACATGGACATGCTTTGGCTCATTGCAGTCAAAGCTGTAAAAGAATAACCGATACGGACCGGGAATGTCCTTGAGTGTTGGCAAGGCCCGCTCTTTCTCCCTGTTTTTCCCTATAATACCACAAAATTTTCTTCGGATAGAGAGAAGGGGCAAGAAAAGGGGCTTGCCGCATCAAACTCCTGCCGCAAGCCTCCCTTCTGTTTATTTCGGGATATAGGCGTTCAGTCCGATGGTCAGTGGTTTCCCGTTTACCATGCAGGTTGTCTTCATGTTGCCCCTTGTGCTGGCCACAACAAGTGTCTTGCCTGATGAGCTCGGCGTCGGCTCTTCCAGGTCGCAGGTGATAATAAGCTTGTCCCCTTCGATTCTTGCTTCAACAGCCATGTGTTTCCTCCTGAATAAATTTATTGTTTTCCTAATGAAGAGGCCCGGCGGGTTGTCCAGCCGGGCCTCTCTTATTTCATCAGAAACTCTTTACTCCTGGGGCTTGGTGAACTCTTCTTCCCTGAGGAGTCTTGCCCAGTTCCTGTCGACGCCATCCTGGGCCATCTGGAGGAACTGCTCATTCCCGGGAGCGAAGAGGTGCTTGAATCTGCCCTGGGGCTTGAGGAAGTCCGCGAGGGGCTTCTTCTCCTTGGGCTTCACCGTCACCCTGGTCACGCCGTTCTCGATCTCAAAGAGGGGCCAGTAACAGGTCTCAACAGCGAGCCTGCTCAGGAGTATGGCGTCGTCCGTCCTGGACCTCCATCCCCTGTTACAGGGGGCGATGATGTTCATGAACTTCGGTCCCTTGATTGACAGGGCCTTCCTCACCTTCTTCATGAGGTCCGTCCAGTTGCTCGGTGATGCCTGGGCAACATAGGGGATGCCATGGGCTGCCATGATCTTGGTGAGGTCCTTCCTCTCCTGGATCTTTCCGCCGGGAACGGAGCTTCCCACGGGGCAGGTGGTAGTGTCGGCTCCGAAGGGGGTTGCGCTGGAGCGCTGGATACCGGTGTTCATGTATGCGCCGTTGTCGTAGCAGACATAGAGCATGTCGTGGCCCCGCTCCATGGCTCCCGAGAGGCTCTGGAAGCCGATGTCATAGGTTCCGCCGTCGCCGCCGAAGGCGATGAACTTGATCTCCTGGTCTATCTTGCCCTGCTTTTTCAGGGACCGGTACATGGTCTCCACGCCTGAGATAGTGGCAGCTGCGTTCTCAAAGGCGCTGTGAATCCAGGGAATGTTCCATGCAGTGTAGTCCGAGATGCAGGTGGAGACCTCAAGACAGCCTGTGGCGTTAGCTGCTATCAGTGGGTGCTCGGCGGCCATGAGCACCATCTTCACCGCAATGGGGGCTCCGCAGCCGGAGCACATCCTGTGTCCGCCGGTGAGGAGGTCCTGCTTCCGGGAAAGCTCTTTTAAGTTCAGTGGTGTCGCCATATCTACTCCCTCACTCCGATGTATTCTTTGTATGTCCTGACCTGTCCGGTCTTCGCTATGCCTGCGAGCTCATCGAGGACAAGCTCAGCGTGCTCGGGCATGTAGTCCCTTCCGCCCAGTCCGTAGATCTTGTTGATCAGGATGGGCCTTTCCTTGTAGGGATAGAGGGCTGTGGCGATCTCCATGTGGAGGGGTCCGTAGGATGCGCCGAAGGCGTCGGCCCTGTCCATGACACAGACTGCCTTGAGGTGCTTC
>JBAZFD010000385.1:2103-2537 GCA_041653575.1 Thermodesulfovibrionales bacterium | reverse complement strand
GGATCGCCTCCCTGCCGGGCCGTCCGAATATGTCGCCGATCACCCGGATCTTCATCTTATTACTTCGCGTATTCCGTGGCGCGCGTCTCGCGGATGACCGTCACCTTGATCTGGCCGGGGTATGTCATCTCCGCCTCGATCTTCTTTGCCAGGTCGCGGGAGATGACAGCGCTGAGGTCGTCATTCACTTCCTCGGGCTTCACGATGATCCTGATCTCCCTGCCTGCCTGAATGGCGTAGCACTTGTCCACGCCTTTGAAGGACAATGCCAGTTCCTCAAGCTTTGCCAGCCTCTTCAGGTAGTTCTCTATGCTTTCCCTTCTTACGCCGGGCCGCGCAGCCGAGAGGGCGTCTCCGGCAGCCACAAGGGCAGACTCAACGCATATGGGATCCACCTCGCCGTGGTGGGCGATGATTGCGTTGATGACAAATTC
>JBAZFD010000385.1:0-2093 GCA_041653575.1 Thermodesulfovibrionales bacterium | reverse complement strand
CCCTCTTTGCCAGTTTGATGTCCACTCCCAGTTCCCCTGCCATCATCCCGGCGAGGAAGGCCACTTCCTTTGAATGCTGGAGCACATTCTGGCCGTAAGAGGTCCTGTACTTGAGCCTTCCGATGACCCTGATCAGATCGGGGTGAATTCCTGAGATGCCCAGGTCAAAGACCGCCTTCTCTCCTTCTTCCCTGATGGTGGAATCCACCTCTTTTTTGACCTTCTCCACCACCTCTTCGATCCTGGTGGGGTGAATTCTGCCGTCGGAGACGAGTCTCTCAAGGGCTATCTTGGCAACCTCCCTCCGGACAGGGTCATGGGCCGACATGGTCACCAGCTCAGGGGTGTCATCCACCACGAGGTCTACCCCTGTGGCTGCTTCAAAGGCCCTGATGTTCCTTCCTTCCCTGCCGATGATCCTTCCCTTCATCTCATCGCTGGGGAGGCTGATGGCGGATACGGTGGCGTCGGCGACAAAATCACTGGAATATCTCTGGATGGCGAAGCTGATAATCTCTTTTGCCTTTTTCTCTGCGCTTTCCTTGGTCTCGTCTTCGATTCTTTTGGCCAGCTTTGCAGACTCAAACCTCGTTTCCTCTTCAACTCTCCTGAAGAGCTCCTGCTTTGCCTCTTCAGATGTGACAGCGGAGAGACGCTCAAGGACAAGGGTCTGGTCCCTGAGAATCTGGTCGTACTGGGCTTCCTTGTCGGAAAAAGATTTCTCCCTGACAGAAAAATCCTTTTCTTTTTTGGCGAAGTCCTGGTCTCTTCTTTCGATCTGATCCAGTTTTTTTTCTAACTGTTCCTCTTTCTGCCTCAGTCTCTTGTCGAACTGGTTCAGCTCCCGCATTCTCTCCCGGATTTCCTTTTCAGCCTCAACCTTGGCCTGGTAGGCCATGTCCTTTGCCTGAATGACCGCCTCTTTCTTTATGGCGTCGGCTTCCCTCCGGGCATCGTCAATAATGCTTTTCTGTTCTTTTTCCGAGGCCTCCCTCTGCGCTTTGATGGTATTTTTGTAAAGCGCGAAGGATACAAATCCCGTGGCGGCTCCGGCGACGATGGCAATGAGGATATAGATAAAGCTATTTTCCATGGGTCCCCCCCCTCATACTATTTATATTTTTTGTGAACGTCCTCCGCCAGGGATGACCTGAAAGCGGACGCCTCAGCCGTGAAAACACAAATTATTTCAGGATGAGTGGATGAGGGAGCGGAACGGCGGTGAGGTTCTATGCATCAGGATGCGCGGAGAGAAGGCATTCGGCGCATCCCGTCTCTTTACCTGCTGCTGTCTATAAAGATGTCTTTGCTGATTGCACAGAAAAAGGCCTTCTCAGGCCCTGATTCCTCTATACTGTAAAGCTATTGCTGTCATCCACGTCATCTGAATAAAAACCCACCCTGCCGTGTCGGTGAAAAATTAGATCCCTGTTCCAACAGGTGGGCGCCTCTAAGATAGCTTAGGCTTCCTCCCGGAGGAGGCATGCGCACTGACTAACTTGTTCTGGCTCCCTAAAGATCTAATTACGGGATCAACTCCTTCACCCATCACGAACAGGGTAGGCGTCTTATTCATGTCTTATTTATACCAGAAAAGAGAGGAAGGAGGCAACCTTTCTTTTTCGCTCAGATTATTGATAGAATTCAGGATGCAGCGAATTCACCTGAAAAGAACAAGCAGGATTCTTGCCGGACATCTCTGGATTTTCTCCAATGAGCTTGCCGCAAGCCCGAAGGATTACGAGCCCGGATCTCTGGTCGAGGTATACGACAACAGGGACGGTTTTCTGGGGATCGGGTACATCAATCCCCATTCCCTGATAGCAGTTCGTCTCCTGACGCGGGAGCGTGAGGAGGTCGGCCCTGATTTCATCAGGAGGAGGGTGAAGGATGCCCTGGAGTACCGCAAGGAAATCGTTTCAGGGAAGGACTCCTTCAGGGTCATCTTCAGTGAGGGAGACTTCCTCCCCGGCCTGATTGTGGACAAATATGACAGCTGCCTTGTGATCCAGTTCCTCACCATGGGGATCGAGCGGATGGGCGAGATGATCCTGAACGTCCTGGATGAGATTTTTGCCCCTTCCGTAATGGTC
>JBAZFD010000384.1:0-2537 GCA_041653575.1 Thermodesulfovibrionales bacterium | reverse complement strand
GTCGTTAAAGAGGGTCTTTCCCCGCTCTTCAGGAGTGTGATGCATCGCAAAGGCCAAGGAGAAGATTAATCCCAGCATGACCATGGTTAAGGCAATGATCCTGACAGCTTTCATTTCCGTACCTCCTTGCAGGCTTGTTTTCCGGCGGCTGTAGCGATCAAGTCCTGCCGGTTTTTTAATTATAGAGGAAAAACGGCTGATGTCAAAATCAGCATTTCTTCCTGCGAGGGCCTCTCTGTGATATCCTTTCTTATTCAGCACAACAGGAGTCAATATGACGGATTTCTTTGCAGCTCTTCATCCCTCGATCCAGGCCCTTCTTGCCACTGGATTTACCTGGCTCCTGACCGCCCTCGGCTCTGCCGTTGTTTTCCTGGCAAGGGATATCAGCAGAAAGGTCCTGGACGGGATGCTCGGTTTTGCCAGCGGGGTGATGATTGCAGCCAGCTACTGGTCCCTCCTGGCCCCTGCCATCGAGATGTCTTCCGGAAAGGATCTCCCTGAATGGTTTCCGCCCATGGTGGGCTTTCTGGCGGGAGGCATCTTCCTTCGCCTTGTGGATAAGGTTCTTCCCCACCTCCATCTCGGCTTCCTCACCGGTGAGGAAGAGGGAATAAAGACCTCCTGGAGGAGGAGCACCCTCCTCTTCCTGGCAGTGACACTCCACAACATCCCTGAGGGCCTTGCCGTAGGGGTGGCCTTTGGCGCTGCTGCATCGGGTCTTCCGTCAGCTACTCTGGCGGGAGCTGTTGCCCTTGCCATAGGGATAGGGATCCAGAACCTGCCTGAGGGACTCGCTGTATCCATGCCGCTCAGAAGAGAGGGGATGTCGAGGATGAAGAGTTTCGGCTATGGTCAGGCCTCTGGTATGGTGGAGCCCGTAGCCGGATTGATCGGGGTATCGGCGGTGATGGTCTCCCAGCCTCTTCTTCCCTATGCCCTGAGCTTTGCCGCCGGGGCGATGATCTTCGTCACTGTTGAGGAACTCATCCCTGAGTCCCAGAGGGGAGGGAATACGGATATTGCCACAATGGGCGCAATGGTCGGCTTTGCTGTGATGATGGTGCTGGATGTTGCCTTCGGCTGACCCTATCTGCCCTTGAATCCCGGGCAGGCCTCGAACCCCTTGCAGCCCGCCTTTCTCAGCCTGCATTCCCTGTTCGTGCATACCGAGACATCCTGGGCAGGAGCGGGCCGTGTTTTTTCGTCCTTCTTTTCCGGTGAGGCTGTCTTTTTCTTCATCTGTTTCCATCTTATCACAGGACTCGGCACCGATTGCAAGGCAGTTTCTTTTGTGCTATAAGTGAGGTTAAGAGATTACAAACTGCGCTTGTGAGGAGGTAACATGAAAAAGCCGTCGGAAAATTCTGAGGAGTTCCTGTCCCGCATCCGGGAATGGCAGGCCCTGGAGGACAAGACGATCTCCAGCGCCCAGACGCTGCTGAACAAGTCGAACAATGCCTTGGTGACTATGACCATGGATATGATCGTCAAGGATTCGGCGAAGCACAAGGAGATGCTCCAGATGATCGTAGACAATCTTGAGAAGGAGGCGGTGCACCTCACGCCCGACGAGCTGGCCCCCCTCGTGGATCTCCTGACCAGCCACATGGAGGCGGAGGCGAAGTCCATTGCCTTTGCTGATGAGGCGCTGGAAAAGAGCGAGCTCTTTATCACTCAGTACATCCTCTCTTATATCCTCGCCGACGAGACAAAGCACCACAGCCTCATCAACAAGCTGGTGGAGCTGAAGAGGGCCACCATTTTCGTAACGTAGCGCGGGCCGGTTCAGCGGTTCATCCCCCCCTTTTGTGGGAGGGCCAAGACAGATAGCAGCCATGAAGGAGGTTCCGGCATGAAGGATATGAAGGCGGAAGAGATCATGACAAGGCCTGTTGTATCGGCACGGAGAAATGCATCTGCCCGCGACATAGCGATGCAGATCCTTTCCGGTCTCTACAGCGGAATGCCTGTGACTGATGATGACGGCAGGGTTGTCGGTGTGGTTTCCGAGTTCGATCTTCTTGGACAGGTATGCGAGGGTCGTGATCTGGTGAAGCTCACAGCCGAGGATGTGATGTCCAGGACCGCGGTCACCGTGGACGTGGAGGCTTCCCTCAGCGAGGTCCTTGACGCCATGATGCAGAACAATATCATCAGGCTCCCTGTCACAAGGGAGGGACGCCTGGTAGGGGTTATCGCCCGCTGTGACATCCTGAGGCTCTATATTGAGCCGGAGTTTGTTACCTTTATGTGACAAGCGCGGGGCAGGGGATTTCTGAGGTCCCTGCCCCGTTGCCTTCCCCCCCGGAGATCCTGCATAATATTCCCATGTCTCCGCGCCATAAGAAGCATAGACACTGCGCCTGCCCTGTGAAGGGGAGCGTTTATAAGCCTACAGGGATACCCCTGACCGGTCTTGAGACCATTACCCTCCAGAGAGATGAGCTTGAGGCTCTGAAGCTCTGCGACATGGACGGGCTTACCCAGGAGGAGGCAGGCAAAAGGATGGGTGTCTCCAGGGGGACAGTTCAGCG
>JBAZFD010000383.1:824-2552 GCA_041653575.1 Thermodesulfovibrionales bacterium | reverse complement strand
AGCTGGTTGACCTGTTCGGGGATGTCAACCTTCCTCTCGACAAGATCCTGTCCAAGGCGAAATTAGCGGTAGGTTCCCATATCCACCACCCGTCCGAGCCAGTTGAAGGGAAGGCCTATGTGGTTGGATCGGTCATGAACGAGAATTTCGGGGAGTCGGTCCCCAAGCGCCTCCTGTCGTTTGATACTGAAACCTTCGTCTTCACCTCCATTCCCCTTCCCGGACGCCTTTTTCACAAGCTGAAGGACCCCACCGAACGCCAGCTGAAGGGGATCAACGGAACCTACGGGGCCGTCCGCATCGTCAGGACGGAACCGGGAGCCGTACCGGAATGGTTTGAATCCGAAGCGGTCATCGAAAGCGAGGAGGCTAAGGGAACGGGATCCGATGGGGTTTTCGCCGATCCCGATGCCTTGGACCTGGCCAACCTGCTGAAGGCCTATTCGGAAAGGAAGAACGTTCCCCTGAACGACCTCCTGAGGGGAATGGAGCTGTCAATCGGTAAGTAGGAACCCACAACGCTACTGGAAGGATAACCCGTATCCAAATGCCGAAAAGCGCAAAAACAAAAGACCCGATCCAGAATACGGTCCTCGGCCTTGACCTGAGCCTGACCTCCACGGGGGTCATCCTCCTTGACAGGGACGGGGGGATCGTCCGCCAGGAGACCGTCAGGACCAAGCCCAACGGAAACAGGCCTCCTGACGAGATAAACAGGCTTAACGGCATTGTCGACCGCATCTTCGATGGGGTAAACCGGAAGAACGTCCTGCTGTGCGCCGTGGAGCAGGTCGCCTTCAGCCGGAACATGTCCTCCCATTCGTCCCTGGTGGCCCTGAACTACTTCGTCAGGAAACGCCTCATGGAGCTCGGTATCCCATTCATCCTGATCAGTCCGACCTCGGCCAAAAAGTTCGCCTCAGGAGACGGGAAGGCCCAGAAGGACATGATGCTCCTGGAGACCTACCGCCGGTGGGGGGTGGCCTTCGATTCGTCCGACCTGTGCGACGCCTACGTCATGGCAAGGATAGGGATGATCACGGCGGGGATCGCAGAACCGGAAAACGCCTACCAAAGGGAAATAATCAAGAAACTTTCCGGTCAGCTTTTGGAAACGTCCGTTTAGGCATATACTTACTCCGTCCTTGCCCGCCTTAAGGGAATTGGACATAACTAAAAAAAGCATGTCTAAACAGAAGACCAGTGACAGGAACGTGACCCCTGTCGAAATTCCGGACAGGGGGCAGATCGCCCTGGTCTGCCCGAACTGCGGCGAACCGATCTCGATCGGAATAGTAAGGAGCCAGCCCAAGGTGGAATATGCCCTGAAGATCTCCGACATCATGCGTCAGAGGGACGGGCTCGTCGAAAAGATCAAGGCCTCCTCCATGCCGCAGAAAAACAAGGATATCCTGATAGGCGAATTTACCAAGGAGGGAGTCGTCTACAGCCCCGTAATCCTGGATATGACCGCCATGGAGATCTCCAAGAACTTTCCCCCGAAGGAAAAACGGGAGGTGGGCATCGACCCCGAACCGGTGGGCGAAAACTAAACCAAAGCCATGTCCCTCCTGCTGGAAAAGGTCAGGATCGAGAATTTCCTTTCCCATAGGGAAACCGAACTGTCCCTCTCCGGAAAGCCCCGCCTCCTACTGGACGGGGCTTCCGGAGCGGGCAAAAGCTCGATCATCGACGCCATCCTATTCGCCCTGTACGGCAAGGGCAGAT
>JBAZFD010000383.1:0-814 GCA_041653575.1 Thermodesulfovibrionales bacterium | reverse complement strand
TCTCGTCACCAACGGAACCTTGGGTTCGTCCGTAACCCTGAACCTGGAGGACGGCAACAGGAAATACCTGATCGTCAGGAAGATCACGTCCAAAGGTTCGCAGACCGTGGATGTTTCCATGGAGGCCGACGGAAAGGCCGTAGGGATCCCGGCCACCGGAGTTAAGGAGCGGCAGGCCTGGATTGAAAAGGAAGTGACGGGAGCGACCTACGAGATGTTCGTCAATTCGGTCATGTGGCCCCAGGATAACCAGAAATCCTTCGTTCACCTTCCGCCTTCCCAAAGGAAGGACCTCCTGATGGAGATGATCGGGGAAAGGGAGATGGACGAGCTGCTGGAGTCCTCCAAAGCAAAGCTCTCCTCCATGGAATCGGAATTCGGGATCAGGTCCATGCGCATGTCTTCCCTGTCGGCGGAGATATCCTCCATGGAAGAGACGCTGAAGTCACTTCCAGAAACCCCCACTGAAGGGCTGAGGTCAAGGCTTTCCGCAGCTAAAACCGACCTTGACTCCCGGACGTGGGCCGTAGGGGAGTCGGAAAAGACCTTGAACGGCCTGCGCGAAAGGCTCTACGAGGCCAAGAACGCGGAAACCCTGGCCGAATCCATGAGGGGAGAGGCCATGCGCCTGCTGTCCGCCTATCCCCCGGCCGAGGTCACCGGCAGGGAACGCTCCGAGATAGGGAAGGCTATGACCGAGATCGCGGAAGCGAAGGCGGAGCTGAACCTCACCCGCAAGGTGGAGGAGGAGAACGTACGGCAGGAGCTCGTCAGGAGGGAAAGGGATGGCAGGATCAGGGCGATCGAAATCCAG
>JBAZFD010000382.1:0-2552 GCA_041653575.1 Thermodesulfovibrionales bacterium | reverse complement strand
CTCAGCCTTCTGGGCGATGTACCTGGGATCCCGGGAGTAGGACTCCTTGGTGATGGGGTCCACCACGTTGCAGATGAGGCTGAGGGTGGGGTAGTCCATGAAGGGGTCCATGAAGGCGGTTGAGGCATCGGGAACCACGAGCATGTCTGAGGTGTGGATGGATGCCCATCCCCTGATGGATGAACCGTCGAAGCCGAGGCCGCTCTCGAAAACCTCCTCGGTGAGCTCTGCAACGGGGACAGCAAAGTGCTGCCAGATTCCGGGATAGTCAAGGAACTTGAGGTTGACCATCACGGCATTGTTTTCCTGGGCCATTTTGAGTACGTCTTTCGGTGTCATGCTTCCTCCTGTTTTGGAATATTGTTTAACATCGTTCAAAATCGTTTTAAAATTGTTCAAAATTGCTCATTCCTGAATTATAACAATGCCTTAACTATATAGTTGAACCATTTTGAACTATCCTGAACCAAGTTTGAACAACTTTAAACTATGCTTTTATACAGCAGACTCTCCGCGCTCGCCCGTCCTGATCCTTATCACATCCTCAACGGAATAGACGAAGATCTTGCCGTCTCCTATCTTTCCTGTCTTGGCCGCCCTCTCAATGGCATCCACAACCCTGGGGGCCAGGTCGTCTGAAGTCACCACTTCAACCTTGATCTTGGGGATAAAGTCTACAACGTACTCCGCCCCCCTGTAAAGCTCGGTGTGGCCTTTCTGCCGTCCGAACCCCTTAACCTCGGTGACGGTCATACCCTGGATGCCGATCTCGTTGAGGGCATCCTTCACCTCGTCCAGCTTGAAGGGTTTTATAATAGCCTCGATCTTTCTCATATCTCACCTCCTCGGTCTTGAGGGTCATGGGGCCTGAAAAGACCCTGCCCCCTGATCCTATGAAAAAAATGCCTCGTAAAAATGAATCGCCCTTGCATTGTACACAGCATAGAGCCTCTCCGTCTCCTGCCGCAGCCTCTCCATGTCCAGGGGCTCATCCTTCAGCCAGTCGTAGACCATCTCCTTCCTCACCTCAATATGAAACTGGAAGGCATAGGCATTGTTCCCGTACCTGAAGGCCTGGTTGGGATAGAGCTCGGACCGGGCAAGCCTGACCGCGCCGGAGGGGATATCAAAGGTCTCTCCATGCCAGTGGAAAACCTTGAACCTTCTCCATATATCCCCGGCCTGGGGATGGGTGGCCATTCTCATCATGGCACGGTCCCTGATCCCTTCCTCGGCAAGCTCTATATCATACCACCCTATCTCCTTCTCCGCTCCCCGGTAGACCTTGGAGCCCAGGGCCTTTGCCATGATCTGCGCCCCGAGGCAGACACCGAGAACCCGTCTGCCGGAGGAAACGAACTCCCTCACCAGCCGCTCTTCCTCGTTAATGTAGGGATAGAGATCCTCTTCGTTGACGCTCATGGGTCCGCCCATCATAACAAGGGTATCATAGGAAGAGCTGTCGGGAATCGGTTCCCCTTTATGGAGATCAACAACAGTGAAAGGGATCTTACCGGCCACCAGGAAGTCTTCAATGGTGCCGGGACCCTCTAAGGATATGTTCTTACAGATAAGGACTGCCATACCGAAAGATTATATAATGCAATTACCATGCCTCTGTCGCATTGTGAAATATCAATGGGTTACAAACAAAAAGAGGCAGGAACTGCTTAATTATCAGGCAGCCCTGCCTCTTTATTAGGCATTCTTCAGCGGCAGCCTACATCGTATAGCCGCTCTCGCCGTGCTGGGACAGATCCAGTCCCGCCATTTCGGTCTCAGCATCAACCCTCAAGCCCATGACCTTGTCTATGACCTTCAGAAGGACAAAGGTCACCGCCAGGGAATAAACCGCAGTAACCAGGACCCCAAAGAGCTGGGACCCAAGAAGGGAGGCGTTCCCAAGGATGAGGCCGTCAGCCCCTGCCGGGTTCAAGGCCTTCTGGGCGAAGATACCCACTGCAAGGGAACCGAGAATGCCTCCTACGCCGTGAACCCCGAAGGCGTCAAGGGAGTCATCGTACCCCAGGCGGCCCTTCATATTCAGGGATATGTAGCATACCCCTCCTGCCATGAAGCCGATGAGAAGGGCGGACATGGGCCCCACAAACCCCGAGGCAGGGGTGATGGTCGCCAGGCCTGCCACTGCGCCTGTCACAGCGCCGAAGACTGTGGGCTTGCCCCTGTGCAGCCACTCAATAACTACCCAGATGAGGGTTGCAGCCACAGCGGAGATATGGGTCACCACAAAGGTCATGGCGCTCAGGGCGCCTGATGAGAGGGCGCTGCCTGCGTTGAACCCGAACCAGCCGAACCAGAGGAGCCCTGCGCCTATGACGGTCATAGGGAGGTTATGGGGGGTGAAGGACTCATGGTGGCTCCCCTTTCTCTTGCCTATCATAATTGCGGCTGCAAGGGCGGATATGCCTGAGGTGACATGCACCACGATTCCCCCGGCAAAGTCCTGGACCCCGAAGGCCTTCAGCCATCCCCCTGCGCCCCAGACCCAGTGAGCAACAGGATCATAGACAAGGGTTGTCCAGAGGAGGGTG
>JBAZFD010000381.1:0-2557 GCA_041653575.1 Thermodesulfovibrionales bacterium | reverse complement strand
CCCCCGCCGATCTCATAGACGATCTCCCGCAGGGACATCCCCATGGGGATCTCCACGAGGCCGTTGTTCTTCA
Source organism: Thermodesulfovibrionales bacterium (assembly GCA_041653575.1). Classification (GTDB taxonomy): domain Bacteria; phylum Nitrospirota; class Thermodesulfovibrionia; order Thermodesulfovibrionales; family Dissulfurispiraceae; genus JBAZFD01. Next base: position 2,484 of record JBAZFD010000381.1, on the reverse strand, counting down.
CCTTTCCTGAGAGGGTGAAGACCTTTGTCCCCTTGCTCGCCTCTGTCCCTATGGCAGAGTACCACTGTGGGCCCATGCCGATAATGAGGGGGATGTTTGAGATCGTCTCTGCATTGTTGATTACCGTCGGCTTTCCCCAGAGTCCCTTCTGTGCGGGGTAGGGCGGCCTGAAACGTGGCATGGCCCTCTTCCCCTCGATGGACTCCATGAGCGCAGTCTCCTCGCCGCAGATGAAGGCCTCTGTGCCGAAACTGAACTCGATCTCAAAGCTGAAGCCAGAGCCGAATATATCCCTGCCGATGAACCCCCTTTCCCGTGCCTGGGAAATAGCGGTGCGCAGCCTTTCCACAGAGAGATGATACCGCTCGCGGATATAAATGAACCCCTTTGGGGAGCCTATGGCATAGCCTGAAATGAGAAGCCCTTCGATAATGGCATGGGGATTCCCCTCTGCCAGCGCCCTGTTCACCTCTCCCACATTGCAGATGATGTATTTGGGGGAGTCCTCCTGGTCGCTGCATACCTTCCACTTCTGTCCAGTGGGAAAACCGCTGCCGCCCCTGCCCCTGAGTCCTGAGGCGGTGACTGCACGGATCACCTCATCAGGGGTCATCTGCGTGAGCGCCTTTTTCGCGGCCCTGTATCCCCGCATGGCAAGGTATTCATCAATGCTCTCGGGGTCTATCTCTCCGCAGGGCCCCAGGACGATCTTGTGCTGCTTCCCGTGGTAGGATTCGTACTCATCCCGCGTGAGCCACTCCTGCACAGGGTTTCCGTCAAGGATGTGCTCCTTGACGATCCTCTCCACCATGATCGGCTTGACGGACTGGTAGGTCATTTTGCTGCCGTTGATGATCACATCCACCAGCACATCCCTGGAGCAGAACCCCCTGCATCCAACCTTCTTGTAGGAGCATCTCTTGCCTATGCGGGCCTCGATTCCGCTCTCCTGGATGTTCTGCTTGAAGGCCCTCAGCACGTCCATGCCGCCTGAGGCCTTTCCCGATGTGCCCAGGCAGACCTTTATCTCTATGAAAGGGTTGTCTGGAGTCTCAGTATTCAAAGCCGGTATACTCTCCTTCTTTTTCAAACCCCTTGAGGAGCTTGGCGACCTTTGCCGGATCCATGTCTCCATATACCTGGTCATTAAGGATCACCACAGGCGCTATGCTGCATGCGCCGATGCAGGTGGCCTTCTGGACCGTGAAGCTCATGTCTTGGGTCGTGTCTTCCTCTCCCGAGAGAGAAAGGGTATCACGCACGCCGGTGAGGATCTTGTCTGCACCCTTGATGTGGCAGGCAGCGCCGCAGCAGACCGTAATGGTGTTCTTCCCTACAGGCTTAAGCCGGAACTTGGGATAAAAGGTGATGACGCCGAAAAACCTGCTCTCCGGGATGTCGAGCTGTTCAGAGAACCAGGCCACCGTATCCTCGGGGATATAGCCGTAGGCATCCTGTATCCTCTGAAGGAGGTTGATGAGATTACCTTTGTTCCTATTGTAATCATTGAGTATTTTAGTCAGTATCTGTGACATGTCACACCAATATAACAATTTACAGGCCATTAAATCCAATACGCAATGTATCTATTAAAATTTTTAATTTCCCGATATTTGGTGGTATAGTTAAAAGGTTCAAGATCTTCATGAGTGTCAGAGAATGAAAAACATAGCAAGATCCCTCTGCGATAAGGCCTCGGAGCTCATCAGTTCCGGCACGGACGGCGTTTCCCTTTCCCTCACCATCACAACGGTTCTGGATGAGTTCATAAGGGATATCTTTGAGCAGACAGGAAGGGGAAAGGTCGAGGGAATTTCCCTTGTGGCCATAGGAGGTTATGGCCGCAGGGAAATGGCGCCCTTCTCGGACATAGACATCATGTTTCTCGTGAAGGAGAGGAGTCCCCGGAGTGAAGAGACGGCAAAGGAGATCCTCTACAGGCTCTGGGACACTGGGCTCACTGTGGGCCATTCCTTCAGGACCCTGGGGGATTGCGTGGAAGAAGGGATGAAGGAGATCCAGACGCGGACGGCCCTCATGGAGTCGCGGTTCCTTGCAGGAGACCGGATGGTCTTTGAGGAGTTCAGAAGGGATGTGTTCCAGAGAATCCTCTACAAGAACAGGAAGGAGTTCCTCGGTGAAGTAATGCGGGAGAACGACAAACGGCAGGCGGCATACGGCGGCTCTGTCTACCTCCTCCAGCCCAATCTGAAAGAGGGGAGGGGAGGGCTCAGGGATATCCATACCATTTCATGGCTTTCCCGGGTCAGCTTCATGGGTGTCACGCCGCCGGGCAACCCGCTCCGTCTCATGAAGGCCCATGAGTTCCTCCTCCTCACACGGGCATCGCTCCACCTAATCTCAGGCAGGAGAAACGACATCCTCTCCTTTGAGCTTCAGGAAGGGGTCTCCCGTATGCTCGGGCTGAAGGACACGCGGAGGTTCCTCTCTTCTGAGATCATGATGAGACTTCTGTACAGGAAA
>JBAZFD010000380.1:1027-2572 GCA_041653575.1 Thermodesulfovibrionales bacterium | reverse complement strand
CCGGTGTATAACCGGCAGAATAATTCGCTTACCTTTGAAAATTGCGATTTTGACATCAAGAACGCCGGGTTGCTGGTAAGTGTCGGAGGTTGCCTGTTCAAAAGCGCCATTCGAAGCACGATCAAGGCGAAGATCGACACCGCTGTCGTGGAACACTCGCCTGAAAACCTCCTCGGCGCTGTCTCTTGGTGAGGCGGCGGTGCTGAACGATCGGCTGACGGTGGATGTCATCCGCCCAGGGCAAGTCGAGTGTCAGCCTGAAATAAAGCAACAGAGGGACCTGGAGAGGGTTTGCAAAATCACTTTTCGGAATCTACTCCCCTATAATCTTTACCAGGACCCGTTTTTTCTTCTGCCGTCGAATTCCCCGTAAAAGATCTGCTCCCAGGGGCCGAAATCGAGTTTGCCCGTGGTGATGGCGACCACCACCTCCCTTCCCATGATCTGGCGCTTCAGGTGGACGTCGGCGTTGTCTTCCCCGATTCCGGAACCGGGCTGGGAAGTTATCTCTCCTTCATCCAGTCCGGCTTCGGGGGGCTTTTCTGTTCAGCCGGCCTTGCCATGCCCCTGGTCTGGAACATGATTCTCAGGTCGTTGGGGTTGTTGCTCACGCTCAGGGCATCGTCCAGGGTGAGCACGCCTTTCAGCACGAGCTGAATGAGGTGCTGGTTCATGGTCTGCATCCGGTAGAGCTCAGCCGACTCGGCAATCATCTTGTCTATCTTGCCTGACTGGCCCTCTTCAATGAGCTTCTTGATGGTGGGGGTGTTGATCATCACCTCGATGACAGCTGTCCTGCCCGAGCCGTCGGATTTCTTTACCAGTCTCTGTGAAACAGTGGCCCTGAGGGTCATGGCGAGCTGGACCCTTACCTGGTGCTGCTGCTCAGGGGAAAAGGTGTCTATAATCCTGTCTACCGACTGCTTTGCATCGTTGGTGTGAAGGGTGCTGAAGACGAGATGGCCTGTCTCGGCAGCGGTCATCGCCACCTGGATGGTCTCGGCGTCACGCATCTCTCCCACGAGGATCACATCAGGGTCCTGGCGCAGTGCCCTCTTGAGTGCCCCGGCAAAGGAGAGGGTGTCTGAGCCTACCTCCCTCTGGCTGATGGTGCAGCTTCTGTCATTATGGACGAATTCTATGGGGTCCTCAATGGTGATGATGTGCAGAGGCTTGCTTGCGTTGATGTACTCAATCAGGGCTGCAAGGGTGGTGGACTTTCCCGATCCTGTGGGGCCTGTTACAAGAATGATCCCCTCGCTCTCAAAAGCAAGGTCCTTGAGCACAACCGGCATCTCAAGCTCATCAAGGGTCTTGAGGTGAATAGGGATCACCCTGAAGACAGCGCCGAGTGTGGCCAACTGGAAGAAGAAGTTGCACCTGAACCTTGCCACTCCCTCCAGGAGGTAGGAGAAGTCAAGCTCCCGCTCATCTTCAAGTCTCTTTCTCTGGGGCGGGTTGAGAAGGGGATAAAGCATCTTCTCCATCTCTTCCCGTGTCACAGGAGGAAATTCAGTGGGGATGAGGTCCCCTTTTATCCGCATG
>JBAZFD010000380.1:0-1017 GCA_041653575.1 Thermodesulfovibrionales bacterium | reverse complement strand
GTCTGAACCGTCACTGTCAACGAGGGCCTTGAGATAGTCTATTATCGTCACGGCGTTATCTTGATCCCCTGGGCAGCCAGCTTCAGCCTCAGGGTGTCCGGGTTGTTTGCCTTGGTGATGGCATCATCCATGGTGATGATCCTGTCGCGGACAAGCTCTGCAAGAGAGGCCTCAAGAGTGCACATGCCCAGCCTTACCCCGGTCTCGATGGAGCTGTATATCTGGTGCGTCTTGCCCTCGCGGATGAGGTTCGCTATAGCATGGGTGACAATCATCACCTCCCTGGCGGCCACTCTCCCCTTTCCGTCGGCCCTGGGGATGAGCTGCTGGCAGATGACCGCCTTGAGCGTGGCTGAAAGCTGGACCCTCACCTGCTGCTGCTGGTGGGGAGGGAAGACATCCACGACCCTGTCTACGGTCTGGGGCGCGTCCTGGGTGTGGAGAGTGGCAAAGACCAGGTGGCCTGTCTCGGCAGCGGTAAGGGCCAGGGAAATCGTCTCCAGGTCCCTCATCTCACCCACGAGGATCACGTCAGGGTCCTGCCTCAGGGCGTGCTTCAGGGCGTCGGTGAAGGAATGGGTATTCATCCCCACTTCCCTCTGCCTGACGATGCAGCCCTTGTGGTCGTAAACAAACTCTATGGGGTCCTCGATGGTGAGGATGTGGTCATGCCTCTCTGTGTTGATGATGTCGATCATGGTGGCAAGAGTGGTGGACTTTCCCGAGCCTGTGGGGCCTGTAATGAGGATGAGCCCCCTGGGAAGCCGGGTGAGATTGATAATGGGATCTGTGAGCCGCAGCTCCATGGGTGTGGGGATTACCGTGGGGATGAGCCTCATGACCGCCTCTATCCCGTTTTTCTGGGAGAGGACGTTCACCCTGAACCTGCTCAGGCCGGGGATGTTGTAGGAAAAGTCCAGCTCCAGCTTCCCCTCGAACCTGCCGAACTGGTCCTGGTAGAGCATACTGTAGATGAGTGATTTGGTGTTTTCAGAGCTGAGCTCCGGGAAGCCGGGG
>JBAZFD010000379.1:0-2588 GCA_041653575.1 Thermodesulfovibrionales bacterium | reverse complement strand
CTCCCACAAAGCCGACCCATTTCTCGTTCATGTTGGTTCCGTCACCGATCTTCACCCTGGCGATGACGACCTTTCCCCAGGGATCGCCCAGATAGGGGGCCTGGGATGATGTGGGGCTCAGATGCCACTTGAACACCGGTGCAGAGGAGGTGTCAGTCAGCTCCAGGGCGTAGTAGCCGCAGTAGTACGGAGACTGCGTGGAATGATAGGTTGCGCGAAAACCGGAATCGCAGTACTGTGACGAGCTCCAAAGATAGGAGGAGAGCGGCTCCACCCCCCTGCCCTCGCCGAAGACCACATAGGTCTTCCAGTCAGAGGCCGACTTTGTCGTGCCGTCTCCTGTACCCAGCCAGATATCCGAGTGTGTGATAGGACCGTCTACAAAAAACTGGTGCGTAAGGGTCGTGGTATGAGCGGTGTGGGCGAGGAACTGAAGCTTGGGGAGGAGGTTGGGCGGGATGAAGCTCCAGGCCTCTGCCCCTGTGCCGGTCCTGAAGGCGTGGAACTGGCCGTCATTGGCCCCTGCCACGATAAGCCTGGTGTTGGCAGCAGATGTCCTCGGGTGGCTGGCCCTGAAGGTCGCAAAGGCGTTGTTTGTGTCAAGGAAATCATTGAAGGAGGGACTCGGTGTCCCTATGATCTCAGGGTTCGCCCTGAAGATGTCGCCGAGCTTCAACACATTCCCACCCACTGTGTCAGGATTGCAGCCGCTGCTGTTCGGACAGGCCACTCCCCGGATATAATTCACAATCTGGTCCCTCCGCGTGGTGTTTCCTGATGCCAGCCCCACGTCAGTTGGGGTGATGTTCGTGGTGGTGAATGCCTGCACAGACCCGGCTTTATAGGTGTATATCACCCTGTCCGCAGCAGCGGTGGCTGCGAGCAGATCGGAGGCGTTCCAGACCTCGCTGCCGAGGCTCCCGTCGGTGTTGATGTTGTACTTGATCAGCTCTCCCATCCAGAAGGGATCGTTGTTCTGCGGCAGGAAGGATGCCTGATAGAGGTTGTTCTCGTCCGCCTCCCTGACAGACGCCACGGCCGGGACGGCAAAGGAGTAGTTGGCCTCACTGATGAGACTGATAACAGTTTTCAGGGCCGCTGCCAGCTCATCGGGGTTTGAGGCGAAAAAGGCGTAACCGGAGAGGGCTACGCTCCCGGGATCGTTGGATGAACCCTCTGCGCAGGGGTCGGCTGAAGGAGTGACGGCATCGGGATCACCGGTGTTGGCGGTATAGGGGTCGTCAGTGCCGCCGTACCGCGCGGCCCAGTTCAGGGTGCGCTTCAGGTTTTCAGGCATGAGAGCGCCGAAGCCCACCACAAAGACCTTGTACCCCGCATCAGCCAGGGCCTTTGTCTTTGCCACGGTGGCCTTCCTCCTCTTGTACTGGTCAGACTGGTCCTCCCTGGCATTACCGCCGCAGGACAGCGTATCGGAACCGTCGGTGACGAGGATCACGAATTTGGCCCTGCAGGCCCTGGCGCTGTCAGCCGCCTTGTTGGCGTCAAGGTAGGTCTTTGCCGCTTCCAGGGAGGATGCGATGGGCGTTCCTCCTGTTGCGCTCGCCCCGGCTATGCAGCTGTTGCAGGTGGTGATGGCGCTGCTGCAGCTCGTGGGGTCGTTGCAGATGATCCTGCTGTACCGCGCACCGATGGCGTTGACGAGGTTGGTTGTGCCGCCGCGCCAGTTCATGTACCCAAGCCTCACGTTGAGGCTCAGGGAGTCCTCGGGATGGGTGACACCGTTGATGTCGTTGTCATCAAGGAGATCAAAAATCGCCCGCTTTGAGATGGCGAGGCGGCTGCAGTCGTCATGATGATCGCTGCCGAGAGCGCCCCTGCACCTGTAGTAGGGTCCGGCGCAGGCGTTGGCATATGAGCCCCATACAGGAAACTTGCAGGTGAGAGGAAGATTCAGAATACAGGTCAAGGAACAGAGGGGATCGGTGAGGGCATCAAAGTTTATAGTCTCAATGGTGTTGTAGAGCAGGGTCTCTCCCACATCGCATGGGCAAGTATAGCCTGGAGCTGACGCTGCATAGTAGGGTCCGGAATATGCTCCCAAAACACTGAGCAGACAGGAGCAAAGCTTGATTCCCAGCACATCCAGCAAGGGCGGCACATAGAGCGTCTTCCCCGGCGGCGGCCAGTTCATGCTCCCCGAGAGGTCCATGACGAGGAGAGCGTCAGGAGGGATCGTGCTGGTGAAGAGGGCCTCCTCCCCCTCCACATCCTCGGCCTGCGCGCCACCTGCAAGAACGGTCATGCTCAAGGCAAAAGCCAATACCAGAACCTTTATCCCTCTCATATACACCTCCCTTCAGTCCGTTGTCTTTGACCCTGTGCCGCCATGGAACTCTGCAAGCCCTGTGTCTATCTCGACTCTGCTGCCGTACCTGGTATTTTCCCCTGTCACTGTTGCGTCATAAACCGACTCGCTCCACTTCTCGATATCGAACCCCGGGGGGGGGGGGGAGTAAGTCCCTGCGCCGCCGCCAACAGAGCTGTAAGAGAAGCGGGAATCAGGGTCAGTGTCCGGATCTACCTGCACCCATCCTCCGCTGTTTGCGGTGGCCAGATCCACCGCCTGG
>JBAZFD010000378.1:0-2596 GCA_041653575.1 Thermodesulfovibrionales bacterium | reverse complement strand
TTATAGGGCAGACCGGCAGCTGAAAAATTATCTGCTGCTGTTTTGCTGCGCTGACAAGGAGGAATAGTGAGACCTGACGGAAGAATGTTCGATGAGCTGAGGAAGGTGAAGGTGACGAGGAACTTTATCCCTGTGGCAGAGGGGTCGGTTCTGATAGAGATAGGCAATACGCGGGTCATCTGCACCGCCTCCATAGAGGAGAGGGTTCCGCCCTTTCTGAGGGACAAAAAGAGGGGCTGGGTCACTGCCGAGTACTCCATGCTCCCCAGGGCAACCCACTCAAGGACCACCCGTGAGGCCTCAACAGGCAAGCTGGGCGGAAGGACCCAGGAGATACAGCGGCTGATAGGCCGGGCCCTCAGGGCTGTGGTGATCCCCGAGCATCTCGGAGAGCGGACGGTATGGGTGGATTGTGATGTGATACAGGCAGACGGCGGCACCAGGACCGCTTCCATAACAGGCGCCTTTATCGCCCTTTCCGACGCCATCAGCTGCGCCATGAAAAACGGGCTCATCGACAAGAACCCCATCAGGAACTCCCTTGCCGCTGTGAGCGTGGGGATCGTGAAGAATGAGCCCCGCCTTGATCTCTGCTATGCCGAGGACTCCGCAGCAGATGTGGATATGAACGTGGTAATGACCGATCAGGGAGGGATCGTCGAGATCCAGGGGACTGCTGAGGCTGAGCCCTTTCCCAGGGCTATGCTGGACTCTCTCCTCGGTCTCGCTGAGAAGGGAATCCGGGAGCTTACCGCCGTTCAGAGAGAGATCCTGAGTTCGAATGTGTTAAAATATTAGCCATTATGGGAAAAAATATGTATAAAAGTCTCTTTGTCTGGCTGATCATCGCAATGATGATGATCGTCGTTTTCAACATGTTCAATGTCACTCCCAAGGCGGAAAAGGAGATGGTTTTCTCCGACTTCCTTTCCAGGGTCTCAGCCGGAGAGGTGGCTGAGGTTACCATCAAGGAGAGCAACATCAACGGCAAGCTCAGGGACGGGAGCAGTTTCAGGACCTATGCTGTTGAGTATCCCGATCTCGTCAAGGAGCTCCTCTCCAAGAACGTGAAGATAGTTGCCAAGCCGCCTGACCAGAGCCCCTGGTATGTGAACTTCTTTTTCTCCTGGGGGCCTATCATATTCCTGGTCCTCGTCTGGATCGTCTTCATGAAACAGATGCAGACAGGGGGGAACAAGGCCATGTCCTTTGGCAGGGCGAAGACAAAGGTGGTCTCCGACAAGACCGTGAAGGTCACCTTCGCCGACGTGGCAGGCGTTGAGGAGGCAAAGACAGAGGTTGAGGAGATCATTGAGTTCCTCAAGGACCCTCAGAGGTTTTCCCGTCTGGGAGGAAAGATCCCCAGGGGTGTCCTTCTCGTGGGACCTCCGGGCACAGGAAAGACCCTCCTCGCCAAGGCAATCGCCGGTGAGGCGGGAGTCCCCTTCTTCTCCATATCAGGCTCCGACTTCGTTGAGATGTTTGTCGGCGTAGGCGCATCCCGCGTGAGGGATCTCTTTGAGCAGGCGAAAAAAAGCGCACCCTGCATTATCTTCATAGACGAGATAGACGCTGTGGGAAGGCACAGGGGCGCAGGCCTCGGCGGAGGCCATGATGAGAGGGAGCAGACCCTTAACCAGCTCCTTGTTGAGATGGACGGTTTTGAGGGGAACGAGGGTGTTATCATCGTGGCCGCCACAAACAGGCCCGATGTCCTTGACCCTGCCCTCCTGAGACCGGGACGTTTTGACAGGCAGATCGTTGTCCCCACGCCTGATGTGAAGGGGCGGATAGAGATACTGAAGGTCCACACAAAGAACATCCCCGTTGCCGCTGATGTCAACCTGGAGAAGATCGCCAGGGGCACCCCGGGATTCTCAGGCGCAGACCTGGCGAACCTGGTGAACGAGGCCGCCCTCCTTGCTGCCCGGCAGTCCAAGGAGACGGTGGAAACCAAGGATTTTGAATCGGCCAAGGATAAGGTCCTCATGGGTGTGGAGAGAAGGAGCATGGTCCTCAGCGACACGGAGAAGAAAAACACCGCGTATCATGAGGCAGGTCATGCCCTGGTGGCCAAGCTGACACCGGGCACGGACCCCATCCACAAGGTGAGCATCATCCCCAGGGGAAGGGCGCTGGGAGTCACCCAGCAGCTCCCCATAGACGACAGGTACACCTACTCGAAGGATTACCTCCTGAAGACCCTCAATGTCCTCATGGGCGGAAGGGCTGCTGAAGAGCTTGCCCTCAACCACATGACTACAGGGGCAGGGAATGATATCGAGAGGGCCACAGAGCTTGCCCGCAAGATGGTGACTGAGTGGGGTATGAGCGAGAGGCTCGGCCCCCTCACCTTCGGCAAGAAGGACGAGCAGATATTCCTGGGCCGTGAGATTGCGAAGCACAAGGACTACAGCGAGAAGACAGCCGAGGAGATTGATGACGAGATCAGAAGGATCGTCACATCTGCCTATGAGGAGTCCAAGAGGCTCCTCCAGGAAAACACCGGACTCCTTGATGCCCTTGCCCATACCCTCCTGGAGAAGGAGACCGTAGACGGGCAGGAGATCGACGACCTCCTGGAAAGGGAAAGGGC
>JBAZFD010000377.1:0-2599 GCA_041653575.1 Thermodesulfovibrionales bacterium | reverse complement strand
CTGAAGAGCAGACTCGCAGAAATAGAAGGGGAGCTCCTTGCAGAGGAGATCTGGTCCCAGCCTGAAAGGATGACCCATCTCCAGAAGGAGAAGTCCCGGATAGAGGAGCATCTTGGGCCTGTTGAGACCGCCATAGATAGGATCAGCTACCTGGAGGAGTCCCTGACGAGCCTCAGCGAAGAGGAAAGGGAGCTTTTCCTCGGGGATATCCAGCAGGAGGGAGAGGCCCTCAGGGCTGAGCTCGAGGAGATAGAGATGAAGCTCCTCCTCTCCGGCGAGGTAGACAGGAACAACGCCATAGTCACCATCCATCCCGGCGCCGGAGGGACGGAAAGCCAGGACTGGGCCCAGATGCTCATGCGCATGTACCTGCGCTGGGCTGAGAAAAGGGGATTCCAGACGGAGATCGTCGACCTCCAGGCCGGAGATGAGGCAGGTATAAAGGGTGTCACCTTCACGGTGAGCGGCCCCTATGCCTACGGCTATATAAAGGCAGAGGCCGGGATACACAGGCTCGTCAGGATATCCCCCTTTGACGCGGCCAAAAGGAGGCATACCTCCTTCTCAGCGGTCCTGGTCTATCCTGAGGTTGATGACGACATAAAGATAGACATCAGGGAGGAAGACCTCAAGATGGATACCTTCAGGTCCTCAGGGGCCGGTGGGCAGCACGTCAACAAGGTTTCCTCTGCGGTAAGGCTCACGCATATTCCTACAGGCATCATTGTCGCCTGCCAGACTGAGAGGTCCCAGCACAGGAACAGGGAAGTGGCCATGAAGATACTGAAGTCCCGTATCTATGACATCACTTTAAAAGAGAAAGAAAAAAAAATGGATGACATCATAGGGGACAAAAAAGAGATTTCATGGGGAAACCAGATCAGATCCTATGTGCTTCAGCCTTACCGTCTTGTCAAGGATCACAGGACCGGTATAGAGATGGGAAATGTGGATGCTGTCCTTGACGGTGAGATAGACTCTTTTATTAAAGGGTATTTGAATGAGTTATCAAGAAAATAAGCTTTCCCTACTTTCTTTAAATATATTAAATAAAAGATAGTAGTTGATAGTAGTAGCTGTTGAAATGTTTATAAGCACAAAAACATCATATATATTAAGGAGTACCACCTGCGGAAAGTCCCCCTCTTTTTTGGGGGTGATCGGGAAGGGATGTGGAGAACAACAGGGGGTGTCATTTACTGACAGATTATTGCCCTTGTTTTCACAGATAGGATATAATGTGCCGTCAATAACTGCGGTAAATTATTAACAATTGTTGATAATGTGTTAATAATCATATCAAAACCCTCGTCCCTTTGCAGCGAAGACCTTGGCATCTCAGGAGAAATGAGTGAAGATTAAAGATCTGGAAATAGATGACGTCTGGGCTGAGAGCCTCTCCAGGATCAAGGAGAAGGTTGGGGAAGGCGTGTTTGAGCTCTGGTTCAGGCCGATGAAGCTCCTTCAGCTCAAGGACTCAACAGCGGTTATTGAGATCCCCAACAGGTTTTTCCGTGAATGGGTGGAGGACTCATACCCCACTATCATCTCAGACGTTATGGAAGGGACGACAGGGCAGAGGGTTACCATAAAGTTCAAGGTCTCCGAGAAAGAGGATGTGGCCCTCAAAAGGATGGACACCAGGCTGGAGGTCAGGAAGAACAAGCTGGCCACCAAGGGCATCCACCTGAACCCGAAATACACCTTTAAGAACTTTGTGGTGGGCAGCTCCAACCAGTTTGCCCATGCCGCCTCCATGCGGGTGGGAGAAAATCCGGGAAGCGCTTACAACCCCCTGTTCATATACGGAGGCGTCGGTCTCGGGAAGACCCATCTCATGAACGCCATAGGCAACGCCATCGTGGACAAGCACAGGGAGGTGGTGGTCTGCTACGTCTCGGCAGAGCAGTTCACCAACGAGGTCATATCCGCCCTCAGGCACGGAAAGATGGGGGAGTTCAAGGAAAAGTACAGGAACCTGGACGCCCTGCTCATAGACGACATACAGTTCATCTCCGGAAAGACCACGACCCAGGAGGAGTTCTTTCACACCTTCAACTCACTCTACGAAAAGCAGCATCAGATCGTCCTGTCCAGCGACCGTCCTCCCATGGAGATATCGGACATCACCGACAGGCTCAGATCCCGTTTCAGCATGGGGCTTATCGCCGACATCCAGCCCCCTGAGGTGGAGACAAAGATAGCGATCATATACAAGAAGGCTGAGATGGAGAGAATGGCCATCAGCGATGATGTGGCCTACTTCGTCGCCACGAAGATAAAGTCCAACATCAGGGAGCTCGAGGGATGCCTGATCAAGCTGGGGGCCCATGCCTCCCTGACAGGAATGCCCATAGACATAAATATGGCCAGGACGGTCCTGAGGGACCTCATATCCGATGAGGACAAGCCCATCACCGTGGAGCTGATACAGAAGGCTGTCGGTGAATACTTCGGCGTCAAGACCCAGGACATAAAGGCGAAAAAGAGGACAAAGGAGATAGCCAACGCCAGGCAGATCGCCATGTACCTCACCAAGCTCCATACCCAGCTCTCCCTCAGCGAGATAGGCCGGTGCTTCGGCGGCAAGGACCATGCA
>JBAZFD010000376.1:0-2601 GCA_041653575.1 Thermodesulfovibrionales bacterium | reverse complement strand
TCCTTTCAGGGGCGAAGAACATGTGCTCTGTCCTGCACAGTCCGATACCCTCAGCGCCGAAGCCCCTTGCTGTTGTTGCATCCTCGGGCCTGTCGGCGTTTGTCCTGACCTTGAGTGTCCTGAACTGGTCTGCCCACTTCATGAGCTCCTTGTACCACTTGTTGCTGTCGGGATCGGCTGCCAGGAGGCCCAGCTTGCCCTCATAGACAACGCCCTTTGTGCCGTTGAGGGTGATCCAGTCTCCCTCTTTGAGGACCTTTCCGTTGACGGAGAGCTCCTTCTTATGCACATCAATAGCGAGGGTTGAGCATCCCACGATGCAGCACTTGCCCCATCCCCTGGCAACGAGGGCCGCGTGGCTGGTCATGCCCCCCTTTGCAGTGAGGATCGCCTCTGCTGCGTACATGCCGTGGACATCCTCAGGGGAGGTCTCGTTCCTGACCAGAATTACCTTTTTGCCCTTCTTTGCCCAGGACTCTGCATCGTCGGCAGTAAAGACGATCTTGCCTGTTGCGCCGCCGGGGCCTGCGGGGAGACCCTTTGCAAGGGCAAAGGCGGTTTTCTCAGCTGCGGGGTCCACGCTGGGGTGGAGAAGCTCGTCGAGCTGATCGGGCCTTACGCGGAGCACTGCTGTTGCCTTGTCGATGAGATTGGATTTGCCCATCTCAACGGCCATGCGGACTGCGGCTGCGCCGTTGCGTTTGCCCACCCTGGTCTGGAGCATCCAGAGCCTTCCGTCTTCAATGGTGAACTCCAGGTCCTGCATGTCGGAGTAATGCTTTTCAAGCTTGTTCCTGATGGCGTAGAGCTCTTTGTAGATCCTGGGCATCGCCTCTTCCAGGGAAGGGAGGTGCTTTGTGTCGTCGGACTTGCTCGCCTTGTTTACGGGATTGGGTGTCCTGATACCGGCAACCACGTCCTCGCCCTGGGCATTGGTGAGCCACTCGCCGAAGAACATGTTCTCTCCCGTTGCGGGGTTCCTGGTGAAGGCAACGCCGGTTGCGGAGTTGTCTCCGGTGTTGCCGAAGACCATGGACTGGACGTTGACCGCTGTGCCCCAGTCATCAGGTATTTTCTCGATCCTCCTGTAGGAGATTGCCCTCTTGCCCATCCAGGACTGGAAGACCGCTCCCACGCCGCCCCAGAGCTGCGCCATGGCGTCATCAGGGAACTCAGTTCCCAGGGTGTCTCTGATGATGGCCTTGAACTCGTCGCAGAGGGCCTTGAGGTCATCTGCTGTAAGGTCTGTGTCGCTGGCGCAGCCCTTTGCCTTCTTCATTACTTCCATGGCGTGCTCCAGCTTGTGCCTCACCGCCTGTCCCTCTGCGGGCTCAATGCCTGCCGCTTTTTCCATGACCACGTCCGAGTACATCATCAGGAGGCGGCGGTATGCGTCGTAGACGAATCTCGCGTTGTTTGTCTTTTTGATGAGGCCGGGGATGGTCTCTGATGTGAGTCCCACGTTGAGGACCGTCTCCATCATGCCGGGCATGGAGCTCCTTGCGCCTGAACGGACAGAGACGAGGAGGGGGTTATCGGCATCACCGAAGCCCTTTTTCATGATCTTCTCCACCTTTGCCATTGCTGCCTCGACCTGTCCTGCCAGCTCCTTGGGGTACTGGCCCTTGTTATCGAAGAAGAGGGTGCAGACCTCTGTAGTGATGGTGAATCCCGGAGGCACAGGGATGCCGAGGTTTGTCATCTCAGCGACGTTCGCGCCCTTGCCGCCGAGGAGATTCTTCATGTCGGCCCTGCCGTCCGCCTTACCTGCGCCGAAGAAGTAGACGTATTTCTCCGCCTTCGGTGTCCTCGTTGTCTTTACGGCCCTGACGGGTTTTGCAGCCTTTACTGTTTTGGCTGCCTTTGCGGGCTTTGCTGCTTTCACCGTTTTTGCGGCCTTAGCGGGCCTGGCTGCCTTTGCAGCTTTTGCCGGTGCGGCTGCCTTTACCGTCTTGGCTGCCTTTGCTGGTTTTGCGGCTTTTGAAGGCTTTGCCGCTTTCGTGGCCTTTTTTACAATACGTGCCATAAACTCCCTCCAGAAAATGATGTTTTGCCTGATCAGTTGAGGCAGATCCGGCTTATATCGGAAAAACGAAAAATGAGCGGGGAACGAAATAATTTTTCAGGTGACATAAAAAACAGGGTCGAGGAGTCTCCTCTCTGTAATCCCAACAGGATTGAGTTGTTCGGGTTTGATAACATCAAGACACTGTTATAATACATCACACATGAAAAATTCAAGGAAAAACAGCATCATTGAAGATCTTTTTTGTTCTCTTTTTTTCTCTCTCTCCACTCCCTTCTCCTGATCTCTGATCCGGGAATTATATCATCAGACCTTCCCGCAAACCAGAACGAGCCTTTCTGCCCTGTGGCCTGTGACATGGCAGTTCGCAATCCCTTGTGTCCGGTGAAAAAAACATGTCGTTAAATGGTATCACAGAAGGGGCTGTTGCGGAACCGGATATCCTTCAAGTATCTTTTAGTATGTACGCTGATGTGGCATTCCCCCTGAGGCTCCCCCCCCTGACCTATAGAATCCCTGAAGGCCTTTCCCCGGATATGGTGGGGATGATTGTGGAGGCCCCCCTCATGGGGGGG
>JBAZFD010000375.1:0-2611 GCA_041653575.1 Thermodesulfovibrionales bacterium | reverse complement strand
CAGCCTCTGCTGTGCCCTCCAGCGTGTCGTTTCCAGAAGTCCCGTTGATCGTCGCCATAACTCCTCCTTCCTTCACGAATTCCTGAGTTCCTACTGATTCAGCCTGAATGTCTTAGCCTATCCCTGAACAGGAAAGAAGGTCAAGGGACGTCAGGGGGAATGATCGGGCCCCTTGGCATGACAACGGCAACACTTTTTTCTTCCCTCGCCCAAAAACATAATTACCCCCACCCCGAAACCGGGATGAGGGTAATTTTTTCATGCGCAAACTGCTTCTCAGACGTCGTAGTTGCTCGTGTCGGCCAGGGTCATGCTCACCCCCTGCAGGACGGCGATGGCAACAAAGGTGTCCACTCCGCCGTCTGTGTCCACAGAGACTGTCGTGTTCCCTCCTGAATAACTGAACCGGAGGTGATCGGCGTCGGCGGTGATGCCGAGGGAGGTCAGATCGAGAAGATCATTGCCACTCCCTTTGGTGAAGTCCGCTATGGTGTCCAGTCCGTCGCCTGCGCTCCCGTACATGAAGGTGTCTGAGCCTGTCCCGCCGATCAGCAGGTCGTTGCCTGAGCCTCCGAGGATGGTGTCGTTGCCGGTCCCTCCTGACAGGGCATTGTTCCCCGTGTTTCCTATGATGACATTGTTCAGGCTGTTGCCGGTCCCGCTGAGATCGGCTGTGCTGGCAAGAGCAAGATTTTCCACGTTTGAGCCAAGGGTATAGGTGATGCTGCTCAAAACCGTGTCGGTCCCGCTGGAAAACCCCTCAGAAACCAGATCTCCGGTGCTGTCCACAACGTAGGTGTCGTTGCCCGTGCCTCCCGCCATCGTGTCGTTGCCTGCTCCGCCGTTTAACTCGTCATCGCCTGCGTTGCCTTTCAGGATGTTATTCCCGCTGTTGCCGGCAAGCTGGTTGTCCAGGCTGTTGCCGGTCCCGTTGATGTCTGCTGTCCCCAAAAGCCCGAGGTCCTCCACGTTTAAGCCGAGGGAGCAGGAGATGCTGCTCAGGACCGTATCAGTCCCTGCGCCGAGGCTTTCCGTCACCAGATCACCGGAGGCATCCACAACATAGGTATCATCTCCTGCGCCGCCCAGCATGACGTCACTGCCTCCGCCGCCACTCAGGCCGTCATTCCCATCTCCGCCCGAGAGGGTGTCGTTACCTTCATTGCCGTAGAGGAGATCGCTGCCTGCGCCGCCGGTCAGGGTGTTGCTCCCGCTGTTGCCCACAAGCTGGTTGTCCAGGCTGTTGCCTGTCCCGGTGAGGCCGGACGTCCCGGTGAGCACAAGGTTTTCCAGGTTCGCCCCGAGGGTGAAGGTGATGGAGCTGTTGACGGTGTCCGTTCCCTCTCCGGCATTCTCCGTCACCACGTCGGTTGAGCTGTCCACCCCGTAAGCGTCGTCACCTGCGCCGCCCTTCATCGTGTCGTTGCCTGCCCCTCCGTCAAGGGAGTCGTTGCCTGCCCCGCCGGAGAGGATATTGTTTCCGCTGTTGCCGACCATATAGTTGTCCAGATCATTGCCTGTACCGTTGATGTTCGTTGTTGCATCGAGGAAAAGGTTCTCTGTATTTGCGCCGAGGGTATAGGAAAAGGGGCTGACTATTGTGTCCGACCCTTCGCCTGCATTCTCGGTCACCACATCGCTGATGGTGTCCACGGAATAGGCATCATTCCCGAGGCCTCCTGCCATCGCATCATTGCCTGTCCCGCCGACGAGGGTGTCATCGCCTGCTCCGCCCAGTATGGTGTCGTTGCCGACTCCTCCGGAAAGGACATTGTTCCCCATATTGCCGTAGATGGTGTTATCCAGGTTATTGCCTGTGCCGTCGATATAGGCTGTCCCTGAAAGCAGGAGGTTCTCGACGTTCGCGCCGAGGGTGCAGGTGATACTGCTGACGACCGTGTCGGCCCCCTCGCCGGGATTCTCGGTCACTGCATCGCCGGTATTGTCCAGATAGTAGGTATCGTCGCCGGCGCCGCCGGTCATGGTGTCCGCACCGCCCTGACCGTTCAGCGTGTCATTGCCTCCGCCGCCGGTCAGGATATTATTCCCGCTGTTGCCGGTAATCACATTGTTCAGGTCATTGCCGGTCCCGTTGAGATTGGAGCTCCCGGTAAGGGTCAGGTTCTCCACATTCGCACCAAGGACAAAGGAGAGGGAGCTGTTGACCGTATCGGACCCTTCATTGAGATTTTCCGTTACCTTGTCGCTGCTGTTGTCCAGATAATAGGTATCATCGCCTGCGCCACCCTTCATGGTGTCGGCTCCGGTCCCGCCGTAGAGAGTGTCGTTGCCTCCACCGCCGCTGAGGCTGTCTTTGCCGTCACCACCATTCAGGAAGTTGTTTCCGCTGTTGCCGGTAATGGCATTATTCAGGCTGTTACCGGTACCGGAGATATCAGACGTCCCGGTGAGGATCAGCTTCTCTACGTTCTCCCCAAGGGCATAACTGACGGAACTCCTGACCGTGTCCGTCCCCTCTCCCGCGTTCTCCGTCACGATATCGCCTGAGCTGTTCACATAGTAGGTGTCATTCCCCGCGCCGCCTGTCATCGAATCATTGCCTGCCCCGCCGTTCAGGGTGTCGTTGCCCCCATACCCCCTTAGCAGGTCA
>JBAZFD010000374.1:0-2613 GCA_041653575.1 Thermodesulfovibrionales bacterium | reverse complement strand
CGTCGGGATAAAAGAGACGCCTGCCCTTTTTTGCGTGCCGCGCAATAAGCCTCTGACCTTCTGGTGATGTGACAAAGGCAATGAAGTCCATCGCCTCACGGTATTTTACCTGGGGAAACCTCTCAGGGTTCACTGCTATAACGCTGTAGGGATTTTTCAGGAGAGGGCCTCCCTGAAAGAGGATTGCAAGGGATAGCTCCTCTTCGTGATGGAGGAAGGTCCCCATATCTGCAAGGGAGTAGGCGCCCTTCAGGCTTGCCACAGCCAGGGTGTCAGCCATCATCCCGCCTGCCTCAAAGTACCAGCCCTTCCCCCGCGGATTGACCCCTGCGTCCTCCCAGATGTCCATCTCACGGATATGCGTCCCTGAATCATCTCCCCTGGAGACAAAAGGATGCCCACCCTCTGCGATCATCTCAAAGGCATCAATAACGGTTCCGGCATGGCTTATGCCCGCCGGATCATCAGAAGGCCCCAGCAGGACAAAGGTGTTGTGCATGACAGACCGCCTGTTCACACCGAACCCCTCTGCCACAAACTTCTCCTCCCGGAAAGGGTCGTGGACAAAGAGCAGATCAGCCTCTCCCCGTTTTGCGAGCCTGATGGCCTTTCCTGTCCCTACAGCAATGACCCCGACGGAAACAGCGAAAGGGGATGATTCTTCATAGGCAGGGATGAGGAGGTCAAGGAGACCTGAATTCTCCGTGCTGGTAGTAGAGGCTATGATGATCCGCTGTTTCTCCATATAATGTGAAAGATACTCCTCCCGCAGGGAAAAGGTCAAATTCATCAATCTCATGACTGAAATGAAAAGGTTTCATGCCATGGGGAGATCATGCCGTATAAATTGTCCTTATGATGACATGAATCTTTTGAATTGGCCCTCCTCCGAAAAGTTGTTTAGAATACTGAAACATCGGCAACTGACGGAATAAAGATGGGAAACCATCGGGGAGCCTCCAAACTGTGAAGTCGTCCGTCTGGGCTTCAAAAACAGAGGAGGTATTGCGCATGGACATTTCCCCATTCACGAAAACCATCACCCTCAACGGAGCGGTGACGGAATTTCTCCCCGGAGAAACCATTCTCCAGGTCGCTACAAGAAACCGCATCCTCATCCCCACCCTTTGCCACGATACAAGGCTGTCTGTTTCAGGCCACTGCAAGGTCTGCCTTGTGGAGGTTGACGGGAAGATGACCGCATCCTGTATCGCCCCGGCTGAGCATGGCATGGTGGTGGAAACCCATTCAGAGCGGGCAGTCGAGGCCAGGAAAAAGAGGGTCACCGCCATCATCAGACAGCACAGGGGCAACTGCTCAACATGCAGGCAATACGAATTCTGCGGCTTGCTGAAACTGGCCGAAGAGGTGGGCCTTGAGAGACCCTGCTTCGAGTACCACGGCGCTGGACTTGAAGAGATTATCGGAAACAAGCTGAGAATTGACCTGAACAAATGCATCCGTTGCGGAAAGTGCGTCAGGGTCTGCGCTGACATCAGAAAGGTAGGCGCCCTGAGACACCCTGCCCTTTCGCCAGATGTGGACAAGATCACCTTCAGCAAGGAATGCGAACAGTGCGGCCAGTGCGCAGTCATCTGCCCCACAGGCGCCATTGTTGAAACATACAGGGACAAACCGGACAAAAGGGTCCAGAGCGTCTGCACCTACTGCGGCACAGGATGCAGCATCTATCTCGATGTCAAGGATCAGGAGGTGGTTGGCGTCACCACCGATGAGCTTGATCCGGTGGGGATGGGCAACCTCTGTGTCAAGGGAAGATTCGGCTTCGGCTTCATCAACCATCCTGAGAGACTGCGTTTTCCCTTGATCAGGGAAGGAAAGGAGTTCCGCGAGGCGTCATGGGATGAGGCGCTCTCCCTGATCAGCGAGAAGCTCTCCGAGATACGGGAAAATCACGGGCCTGAGGCGATAGGCGGGATAGGTTCAGCCAGGGCGACCAATGAGGACAACTATATGTTCCAGAGGATGATGAGGGGCGCTCTGGGCACGAACAACCTTGACAACTGCGCCCGGCTCTGCCATCTTCCTGCGGCAACAGGGCTCAAGATGTCCCTGGGGATCAGCGCATCCACCTCATCCCTTGAAGACCTCGCATACTCCGACGTGATCCTTGTGGTGGGCTCAAACACAACAGAAGCGCATCCCATCAGCTCCCTCCATATCAAATGGGCTCACTCCAGGGGCGCCAGGATTATCGTTATTGACCCAAGAAAAATCCCCCTCACCCAGGATGCCGACCTCCATCTCCAGCTGAAACCGGGGACGAATGCCGCCCTCCTCAACGGAATGCTGAGGGTGATCATAGAGGAAGGTCTCTTCTACGGAGAATTCATAGAGAAACTGACAGAGGGCTGGGAAAAGACAGCGCAGACAGCCCTCGCCCTGACGCTCGACGAAGTATCGGCCATCACCGGAGTCCCCAAGGAGCTGATTATAAAGGCAGCCCGGATCTACGGGAGCAGCAGAAGGGCAATCATCATCAGCGGTCTCGGCGTGGATGAACATGAGTACGGCACAGAGGGAATGCTCAGCCTCAACAACCTCGCCCTTGCCACAGGGAACCTCGGCAAACCGGGGACAGGCGTCTTCTGC
>JBAZFD010000373.1:0-2615 GCA_041653575.1 Thermodesulfovibrionales bacterium | reverse complement strand
GGTGGGGGGACAGCAGGAAAGTCCTGCAACTCCTGTCACCCCGGCGGAAAGGGGCTTGAAGGCTCAGGCGCGAAGATGGCGTGGAAGACCCCCGGCGGAACGCATAAGACCCTGGAGGAGGCGGTCAACACCTGCATCACCATGGCACTGAAGGGAAAGGCCCTTGATCCACAGTCGGAACAGATGAAGGAGATCATCGCCTATATCAAATCCCTCAAGGGGATGACGACGGATTCAAAACCGAAGAAAAAAAGAGCGATTGAGGGTTGCTGACAGAAGGGGGAGGCTTTCACCTCCCCTTACCTTATGACCAAGCCAGTATCCATAAAACCTTTTTCTGTCCTGTCAGCCCTGTCCCTTTCGGGGCTGATCATCATGCTCATGAGCTGCGGAAGGGAAATGCCGGAGAAGAGATGGGAGGCAATCAGGACAGACTCGGGGAGCATAAACAGGGGGGAGGCGCTGTTCAACGCCCACTGCCGTTACTGTCATGATCCTTACAGCACGAGGATGAAGGCAGGGCCAGGGCTCATGGGTCTCCTCAGGAACCCGAGGCTCCCCTTCAGCAACAGGCCTGCCACACCTGAAAACATCAGGGAGCAGCTGATCCATCCCGTGGATCACATGCCCTCATTCGACCACCTGAGAGAGGAAGAGGCTGAGGATCTGCTCTCCTTCCTCAACACCCTGTGAGGGGAATATGAAGAGGCTTCTACTCAAAGGGACCTTTGTCGCATACCTCCTGATAGGCCTCGAAATATTCATCATGATCAGCCCCTTTGCAGCCTACTTCTACTCCCTCTACGCACCGGCAATCAAGCTCCTCTATTCCACCCCGGCGACGGGATGGCTTGCGGAGTTCTTTCTCCCTCACTTCCTCTTCCCCGAGGCCCCTTTCCTGAAGGTCCTGGGGGGTCTCCAACTCGTCACTTTTTTTGTCGGGCTCGGTCTTTTTTTCACAGCCGCCCTGCCCCTCTACTACGCAAAATTCAGGAAGAGGGGGGTTGTGTCAAAGGGGATCTACTGCCACATACGCCACCCCCAGTATCTCGGTCTCGGCATTGCCGGCTTCGGACTCCTCCTGTACTGGCCGAGGTTCATCATCCTTGTGACCTATCTGACCATGCTCTTCCTTTACAACCTCCTGGCAAGGAACGAGGAGCAGAGGATGCTGGGCAGTCATGGTGAATCCTACAGGCAGTATATGGAAACAGTCCCCATGTTCCTCCCCGGCGGCAAAGGGGAACGGATCTTCAGGCCCATCGAGAGAACCCTCGGGTCACGGGCAGCAGCCATGGCTGTCCTCTACCTCTCTGTGCTCCTCCTCTCCCTGGGGACCGCCCTTCTTGTACGGAGTTACTCCATAGGAGCCATTCCCATGGCCGATGTGAAAGGAGTTGCCGTTGTCTCAGTCCTGCCCATGGCGAAATCCGGAATGGAGCAACTGGTCGGAACAGCCATGGATTCACGGAAATCAGACAGAAAGGAGGCGGAGCCGACCATGGCATATATCATGCCTTCAGACTTTTTCCTCATGGCCCTCGTCACTGACCTTGAAAGGCTTTACCCCCCTGATTTTGAGAAACCGGCCGGGGGAAGCACTGTCGTGAGGTTTGTAAAGATCTTCATAAACTACACCAGGGTCCAGCTGGGCCTCTACCGGGACGAAAACCCCATCAAAAGGATCATCTTCATCTCGGTACAGGACAAAGAGAGAAGGCCCCTTCACGGGAGGGCGATCTTTTCCATAGGCTCCCAGAGATATCCGCTCTTTCATGCCGACGTGGACTCCCTGACAGGGCAGGTCCTTTCCTACCGCGACCTGATGCCGAGACACAAATGGGGTGAGCTGCCCATGCCGATCTTTTAACCGGAAACCCTCTTTTTCTGATAAAATTGTTTAAAATACCCTGCAGCAACAGCCTGCTCCATTGACGGCAGCGCACGGTGGAAATTGAAGGCCTGTCCTCCACCGGAACAAACACATTATGCACGGAGGTTTTGCATGTCGAAAAAGTTTTTTTTCCTTTTCCTTTTCCTGCTTGCCTTTTCTGCTTCAGCCCTGGCCGTAGAGTTTTCTGCGGAATCCGTCGCGAACCAGCGGGGGGTGGAGAGGAAGGGAAAGTTCTTCTTCAAGCCTGACAAGATCAGGATGGAGCAGAAGCAGCCTGACATGATCACCATAACGAGAGTTGACAAGAAGGTTGTATGGAGCATCATGCCCAAGGACAAGCTCTACATGGAGATGAAGTTCGCCGAAGACAGCAGGAAGCCCTTCACACAGGAGAAAATGGAGGGTGAGACAGAGAGGAAGGCCGTAGGGAATGAGACCATCCAGGGTCACCCCACAAAGAAGTACCTCATCACTTACTCAAAGGGTAACAAGACAGAGCAGATATACCAGTGGTGGGCCACAGACATCCAGTTCCCCATCAAGACAGCCGCAGTGGACGGCTCCTGGTCTTCTGAGTACAGAAAGATCAAGATAGGCCCCCAGCCGGACAGCCTCTTTGATATCCCTGCGGGGTTCCAGAAAATCCAGATGCCTGCCGGCAGCGCTGTCCAGCAGTAAAAGATGGACAAAAAGGGTCTGTCGGGCAGGATAGGGTTCCTGA
>JBAZFD010000372.1:0-2629 GCA_041653575.1 Thermodesulfovibrionales bacterium | reverse complement strand
AGGGCGGGGCGGAAGGAGATGTGCCTATAGCAGATGAGTTGATGGCAGATCTGGCGCGCTACAGGAGGTTCCACGGCCTGCCGGAGATCCCGGATGAGCTTGAAGGCACTCCCCTCGTCATGTCCCTGACCGGCCGCACCGACCGGTTCCTGACACCGACAGCGATCTATCTGATTGTAAAGGAGGTGTTCCGCCGCGCGGCTAAAGAGCTGGATGCGCTCAATCCAGCGGCTGCTGAAAGGCTCCAGCGCGCCTCTACCCACTGGCTGCGCCACACATCTGCCACCCATCAGGCCGATGCGGGCAATGACATCCGCTTCATTCAGAAAAACCTGCGGCACGCCTCCATTGAAACTACGGCCATCTACCTTCATGCGGAGGATGATCTGCGTCACGAAAGGACAACGAGTCGTTGATCTCATCTCCCCTGTTTCCTGAGTCCACATAGCCTATAGGCAGTGACAGATATCAAGCTAAACAGGCTCGGCACCGCCAGCCTGAACCTCGCCTCCTGGAAGCCTCTATTGACAGACCACATCCAATTGTAGGCGCTATTACAGTTTTAATATGGATAAGCTGGTACTTTTTACACATGAGCGTTGCCCTGAGCTTTTGATTTGCACTTTTACGTGCTAAACTGCGGTATCAGCATAGCGGCAACCCATATAGAATCCTACAGAAGGAGAAGGGGACATGAACAATGAGGAAAGGCTGAAAAGGATTGCCGGTCTGATCCGTTATTTTATCCTTGTCTCCACTGCTGAAGCAGGCTCAGGCCACCCGACATCCTCCCTCTCGGCGGTGGAGCTGATGGCCTGCCTCCTCTTCGGCGGTATTTTCAGATTTGATGTCAGCAACCCCGGCCATCCCAACAACGACAGACTTATCTTTTCCAAGGGGCATGCCTCGCCGCTGCTCTACTCACTCTGGGCGGCGGCGGATAAGGTTACAGAGGATGAACTGAAGACGCTGAGGCGATTCGGCAGCCCGCTGGAGGGTCATCCCACCCCCGCCTTCCCCTTTGCCGAGGCCGCAACCGGCTCGCTGGGGCAGGGTCTGTCCATCGGCTTCGGCATGGCCCTCAATGCCGGATACATAGACAGGCTGCCCTATAGAACCTACGTGCTTCTGGGAGACAGTGAAATGGCTGAGGGATCGCAGTGGGAGGCGATGCAGCTCGCGGCCCATTACCGCCTGGATAACCTCGTCGGGATCATTGATGTGAACCGCCTCGGACAGCGCGGAGAGACGATGTACGGACACGACCTTTCAGCCTATCAGCAACGCATAGCCTCCTTCGGCTGGAACACCGTGATCTGCGACGGTCACTCCATCCCTGAGGTCCTGGCGGCCTATGAGAAGGCTTTGCAGGCAAAGGGCAGACCGACAATGATCATCGCAAAAACCATCAAGGGTAAAGGTGTTTCCTTCCTTGAGGACAAAAACGGCTTCCATGGCTCCGCTGTAAAGGGCGATCAGCTGAAAGAGGCCCTGGCGGAGCTCGGAGAAATCAACGTGACAGTCCGCGGCGACATTGCAAAACCCGGGGACTTAAGGCCGGAAGAGACAATTCCGGACAGGGCCGGGGAGGTTTCCTATCCCGCCGGAGCTGCCGTCGCCACAAGAAAGGCCTATGGCGACGCGCTGGTGAGGATATATCCTGAGTTTCCGGATATAGTGGCCCTCGACGGTGAGGTGAGCAATTCCACCTATTCCGGGATATTCAGGGAGAGGCACCCCGAACGTTTTTTCGAGATGTACATAGCCGAGCAGAACATGGTGGGAGCTGCCCTGGGCCTCTCGCGGAGGGGCAGGATACCCTTTGTCTCCACCTTTGCCGCCTTCTTCACCCGCGCCTTTGACCAGATCAGGATGAGCCGGTATTCGCAGGCAAACATCAAATTCGTAGGCTCCCACGCGGGAGTGTCAATAGGCGAGGACGGCCCCTCGCAAATGGGCCTTGAAGATATAGCCATGTTCAGGGCTCTCCTCAACAGTGTAGTGCTCTATCCTTCGGATGCGGTGGCCACTGAGCGGCTGGTCGAGGAGTCGGCGCGGCACAGGGGCATCGTCTATGTGAGGACGACCAGGAAGGAGACGCCTGTTATTTACAGAAACGATGAGACCTTTCCCATCGGCGGCAGCAAGGTACTGAGACAAAGCCCCTCTGATCGCCTTACTGTCGTCGCCGCCGGCATTACCCTCCATGAGGCGCTTGCTGCCTATGAGGAGTTGAAAGGCGAAGGAATCCTCATCCAGGTGATTGACCTCTACAGCATAAAGCCCATAGACCACCAGACTCTTCGTGATGCCGCAGAAAGGACAAAAAGGATTATCACCGTGGAGGACCACTTTGAGGAAGGAGGCATCGGTGAGGCGGTAATGAGGGCGCTGGCTGAATACCCTGTCCCCGTCAACTCCCTGGCGGTCAGGAGGATGCCGAAGAGCGGCAAGCCCAGAGAGCTCCTCGACTACGAGGAGATATCGAAAGAGGCGATTGTAAAAAAGGTGAAGGAGGCGCTATGAAACCGGAAGGGCTCAGGACAAAGATATTCATTGACGGCGGAGACCCCGGCGAAACGAGGGAGATCATGCATCTCCTGGGGTTCCTTGACGGGCAGACAACCAA
>JBAZFD010000371.1:0-2658 GCA_041653575.1 Thermodesulfovibrionales bacterium | reverse complement strand
GATGAGCTCCCCGATAAAGGCGGTCTTCCGGGAGGGCTTGCTGCCTTTGGCAAAGGTGAGGAGCTGATAGGTGAGGTCCCGCGCTTTCATCGAAGCCTCTTCAACGCGGCTGAGGAGGTCGTAGACCTTTTCCTCGGGGCTGAGGAACCCTTTTGCCAGGGAGACATTTCCCATGATGCCTGTGAGGAGGTTGTTGAAGTCATGGGCTATGCCTCCTGCAAGGGAGGCAATGGATTCCAGGTTTCGCGCCCAGAGAAGGTATTCTTCCATTCTCTTCCTCTGGGTATCGTCCCTGAAGAGGGTGATGGAGGCTGCCGCCTTTTCCCCTTCCCAGAGCGGAGTGGAGGTGTAATTGACAGGGAACCTGCTCCCGTCTTTCCTGATGAATACATCATCCCCTGCTGATTTTTTCCCCGTCCTCATGGCCTCCAGGAGTGGGCAGGCAGAGACAGTTGGAGCTGACGATGGATTTCTGGGATGAACGATAAGGCATAGGTCCCGTCCGGAAAGCTCCCCTTCAGTCCAGCCGAGGATCCTTTCCGCTTCAGGGTTTATTGCAATAATCTTGCCGTTTCCGTCAACTACAAGGATTCCCTCACCCAGAGAGCTGAAGATCTCCCTGAATATCCCTCCTGAGGGAGCATTGCTGCCGGGGGATGCCTGAGAGGGGGGCTCTGGTCTGTTCATTGGATGGGTTGTTTGGAGCGGGCGACGGGATTCGAACCCGCGACCTTCAGCTTGGGAAGCTGACACTCTACCGCTGAGTTACGCCCGCTGTGATTGCCAGGATTCGCATCGGTAGTGCGAACCTGAGCCTCTATGGTACTATAAAGGGCACGGTTTATGCAATACCTTCCCCCTATAAAAAAGCCCCTGAAGAAAAATATTTCAGCTCTTCCTGTCTTCATTATTTTAATTATACATGCTCTTCTCCTGAGTTGTTCTTCCTCCGACAGGATTGATGGTTATCTGTACCTGAGGCTCAATGCAAACCCCTCCACCCTGGACCCTGCTCTCATAACAGACCTCTCCGGAGGCTCCATTGCAGCCAAGCTCTTCAACGGGCTGGTGAAACTGGATGAGACTATGGAGATTGTCCCTGATATTGCAGAGAACTGGCTGCTTTCAGCGGATGGGACCACCTATACCTTCTACCTCAGAAAGGGGGTGTTTTTCTCCAACGGGAGGGAGGTAACAGCCCAGGACTTCAAATACTCCTTTGAGCGGATCATGACTGCCGGGACAAAGTCTCCCAATACCTGGATGCTGCATCAGGTGGATGGGGCGCGGGAGTTCAGGGAGGGCCTTCAAAAAGAGATAGCCGGTATCAGGGCGCCGGAAAGGTTTATCATTGAAATCCATCTGGTGAAACCCTTTTCACCCTTCCTCGGTATGCTCACCATACCGGCTGCCTCAGTGGTTCCCCTGGAGGAGGTGCAAAGGAGGGGAGGGGAGTTCTCAGCTCATCCAGTCGGCACAGGTCCCTTTGTCCTGAAGTCCTGGAACCAGAATACAGAGCTGGTGCTTGAAAAAAATAAAAACTATTTTCTTGAAAAATCAATCCTGAAAGGTATTGTCTATAAGGTAGTGCCTGAAGACCTTACTGCTGTCACAGAGTTCGAGCTCGGGAATCTCGATCTCCTTTCCCTTCCTGCGTCAGCCTATGGGAGGTTTTCAGAAGATCCGAAATGGAAGGCATCGCTTATCTCCCTCCAGGGGCTCAACACCTATTACCTGGGGCTGAATACCTCAAGGCCGCCCTTTGATGACAGGGAGGTGAGGAGGGCTGTCGCCTCTGCCCTTGACAGGAAGAGGATCATGGACACCTTTTTCGAGGGCAGGGGAAGGCTGGCTCTGGGGGCTGTCCCTGATCTCCTGCGGCAGTGGGACCTCTCACAGACTCTCCCTCCCTATGACCCGGTAAAGGCGAGGCAGGTCATTAAGGAAAAGGGACTCGGGGGGAAGAGGGTGGTGATGTATCTGACCACTGATCAGGAGGTAATGGACTTGGCGGAGATCATACAATCATACCTGAAGGATATCGGTATCATCATGGAGATCAAGCCCCTTGAATGGACCACCTACAAAGAGGCGGTCAATAAAGGAGAGGCGGACCTCTTCTGGCTGAGCTGGTGGGCTGATTATCCTGATGGGGAGAATTTTCTTTTCCCTCTCTTCCATTCCTCCAATATCGGTCCCGCTGGAAACAGGACGAGATACCGGAACCCCTCAGTTGATGGCTGGATTGAGAAAGGCCGGTCTGCCCGACTGAAGGCTGAAAAGGCCTTTTTTTTCAGACAGGCCGAGGAGCAGGTGATGGATGACTGTCCCCTTATCCCTTTCTGGCACAAGACTGATTATTCTCTGTCGCAGCCCTGGGTCAGGGGGGTGAGGTCATACCCCATATACACCATGGACAAAGGGACTGGGCTCTCCCTCCTTCCCCATGAACTGCCTTGATTTACCTTGTTTTTATCAGTAATAATAGAAGTCCATGGAAAAAGACAAGAAGAAATACTATATCTCCACCTTTGGCTGCCAGATGAATGTGCATGACTCTGAAAAAATGGCAGGCATTCTGCAGTCTGAGGGATACGCCGAGGTCCTGAATCCCAGGGATGCCGACCTCATTATTTTCAATACCTTTAGCATCAGGGG
>JBAZFD010000370.1:0-2664 GCA_041653575.1 Thermodesulfovibrionales bacterium | reverse complement strand
TACCGGATTTCAGCGTTCCTGTATATGATTGTTGTCATATGACAGGAGTCATGGAAGACGACCTGGCTTTGCAGTATGATTGAATCAAGAACCTGTAAGGAGGAACTCTATGGAAAAATTCGTGAAGAACTTCATCATCGCCAGTATGGTGTACCTGGTTTTGGCTGCTACCCTGGGGATTATCATGCTGCTGGACCCCTCATATCTCTATCTCAGGTTTGTCCATTCCCACCTCAACATGCTGGGCTGGGTTTCCATGATGATCTACGGCGTGGGATACCATGTCCTGCCCCGTTTTGCCGGGAAGCAGCTGAAAAGCGTGCGGATGGGAGAGCTCCAGTTCTACCTGGCGAACATTGGCCTCGTGGGAATGCTTCTCTTCTACACCATCCCCATGATCAACCCGGAGAGCTCCTTTAAGGGTGTCCTGGCCTTTTTCGGCGTCATGGAGGCAGTGTCCATCCTCCTTTTCTTCTACAACATGATCGGGACCCTTCTCTCGACTGAGGAATGATCTTGGAATTTTGCCGGTTTCTTGGTGTACAATGAGATCATATTATCCCAGCAGGAGGTCACGATGAAAGAAGAAGAGATCGTAGAGGCCTTGAAGAGGGAGAGTTATGAGTTCAGGCGACTCTACCAGGAGCACAGGGACCTGGACGAACAACTCGCAGAGCTGGACAGGAAAGTTTACCTTAGTCCTGAGGATGAGATTGACAGGAAGCGGCTTAGGAAGGAGAAGCTCCTGAAGAAAGACCGGGTCACCGAGATGATACGTGAGTTCAGGGAGTCAGTAGCCCACTGATTTGCAACGATAGTTTTTTCTGGAAAAGCCACAGACAGCGGATTTCCCGGACGGGGGGATGGCAGGACCTCATTCCATGAGAGACTCATCCCCCCGCTTGCAGAGAGTTCAGGCAGCTTCCCGGCAAAAATAAAACCACAAGGCTTTGAATTCAAATACATTACAGAACAATGGAAGGAGAGAGTATGGCGAACAGGAGCAGGACAATAAAGGAAGGGCTTGAGAGGATGCCTCACAGGGCCCTCCTTTATGCAACAGGCATCCCCAAAACCGAAATGAATAAACCCTTTATCGGCGTTGCCACGAGCTTTACCGACATCATCCCCGGTCATGTGGGGATGAAGGACCTGGAGAGGTTCATCGAGAAGGGGGTCCACACCGGTGGAGGCTGGCCCTTTTTCTTCGGTGTCCCCGGTATCTGTGACGGCATCGCCATGGGCCACAAGGGGATGCACTATTCCCTGCCTTCAAGGGAGCTCATCGCCGACATGGTGGAGACCATCGCCGAGGCACACCAGCTCGACGGCCTCGTCCTGCTCACCAACTGCGACAAGATAACGCCGGGTATGATCATGGCAGCCGCCAGGCTCAATATCCCCGCCATCGTTGTCACCGCCGGGCCCATGCTCGCCGGCCATCACAGGGGCAAGAGACTGAACCTCACCAGCGACACCTTTGAGGCAGTGGGGAAGTACAAGAAAGGACTGATTAAGGACGACGAGCTCCAGGCCCTTGAGATGTGCGCCTGTCCCGGAGGCGGATCCTGCCAGGGGATGTATACGGCCAACACCATGGCCTGTGTCACCGAGGCCATAGGCATGAGCCTTCCCGGCTGCGCTACCTCTCCGGCTGTGCTGGCCCAGAAGAAGAGGATTGCCTTTGAGAGCGGCATGAGGATCGTTGAGCTTGTGAAGAATGAGATCACCCCCAGGAAGGTCATGACCCGCGAGGCCTTTGAGAACGCCATCATGGTGGACCTCGCCCTCGGCGGCTCCACGAACACCGCGCTCCATATCCCGGCCATTGCCAACGACGCAGGAGTCTCTCTCCCCCTTGAGGTCTTCGACGAGCTGAGCAAGATGACCCCTCACATCACCAACATGATCCCCGGCGGCGAGCATTACATGGAGGACCTTGACCTTGCAGGAGGCATCCCTGCTGTGCTGAAGAGGCTGAAGGATTCCCTCCGTCCCGGCATCACCGTTTCCGGAAAGACCGTCCAGGAGATCGCTGAGGCTGCCGAGATCTATGATGAGGATATCGTCAGGTCCATAGACAAGGCCCATCATGCCCAGGGAGGCATAGCGGTGCTCAAGGGCAACCTCGCTCCCGACGGCGCGGTGGTCAAGCAGACAGCAGTGAGCCAGAACATGATGACCTTTGAAGGAACCGCCAGGGTCTTCGACTCCGAGGAAGAGGGTATGAAGGCGATCATCGGCGGTGAGATCAAGTCCGGCGACGTTGTGGTGATCAGGTACGAAGGCCCCAAGGGCGGACCGGGAATGAGGGAGATGCTCTCACCCACCGCCGCCATCGCAGGTATGGGCCTTGCCGAGTCTGTTGCCCTCATCACCGACGGCAGGTTCTCCGGCGGAACCCGCGGACCCTGCATAGGCCACATCTCCCCCGAGGCCATGGAGGGAGGCCCCATCGCCATTGTTCAGAACGGCGACAGGATCAGGATCGACATCCCCAACAGGAACCTTGAGCTCCTTGTTCCTGATGTGGAGGTCGTGAAGAGACTGGTGGACTGGAAGCAGCCCGAGCCGAAGATCAAACACGGCTACCTCTCCCGTTACGCCAAACTGGTGACCTCAGCAGGCACCGGCGCGGTGATGAAGAGGGATTAGGAAGAGAAG
>JBAZFD010000369.1:0-2669 GCA_041653575.1 Thermodesulfovibrionales bacterium | reverse complement strand
CTCTTCATCAAGGGCGGTCCTGATGGCATCCACCCTGCCGTCCATCATGTCCGAGGGCGCAACCATGTCTGCCCCTGCCTTTGCATGGGACACAGCCTCACGTGCGAGACATTCCAGGGTCTTGTCGTTGTTCACATATCCCTTCTCAATGATGCCGCAGTGGCCGTGGCTTGTGTACTCGCACATGCAGACATCGGTGATCACGTAGAGATCAGGGAGAGCATCCTTCACAGCGCGAATCGCTTCCTGAACTTCTCCGTGCTCGGCAAAGGCGCTGCTGCCGACCTCGTCCTTATGCTCGGGAATCCCGAAGAGGATAATGGAGGGTATGCCCAGGGAGTGGACCTCCCTGGCATGCTTGACTATCTCGTCCACAGATTCCTGATAGCAGCCGGGCATGGAGGAAATCTCTTTCCTCACTCCCTTGCCATAGGTCACGAAAAGAGGGTAGATGAAATCATCAGGGGTGAGGGATGTCTCCCTCACCATTCTTCTGATGGTCTCGTTCGTCCTGAGCCTTCTGTATCTGTGGACAGGAAACATTTGATTTACCCGCAGCTGCTGCAGCCGCCGTGGGAGCCGCATGAAGAGTCCCCGGAGCCGCATGAGGGAGCGCTGCCGCCGCTGAGGACGAAGCCTTCCCTTTCTCCGTCTTCATAGTAGTCCAGCTGCATCCCGCCAATGGTGGAAAAGGTGCCTTTGTCCACAAAGACCCTCAGGCCGTTCTTCTCGACAACCTCGTCGTCAGCCTTGGGGGCTTCGTCTATATCAAGTCCGTATGATGGTCCGCAGCAGCCGCCGCCTGCATTGTAAATCCTGAGGCCCCAACCATCCTTGCCTTCAGCTGTGAGAACCTCTTTTGCCTTCTCTGCTGCCTTGTCTGTTATTGTAACCACGTGATACCTCCAAATTATTTCCGGGGGTGCCCCCGCTTCTTAGTAGAATAAAAAATTATCTCACGAAAAAGCAAACAGATTGAAGGAGATTTTCCGCCTCCCTTCCGCCCTGCCGACACCTTCAGCTGAAGGCCTTTTTTACCGACAGCCGAAGGGTTTTGAGATACAATATATCAATATGACAGTCCTCACCAGAATCCACCATCAACTTTGCGCGGGGATGCATTCGAACGGTTTCAGCAGGCCGTCGGCCCGGTGCCTCGGAGCGAAGCGAGAATGAGTGAAAATGCTTCCCCGCACAAACCCCGAGTTTTTTTGATGCTGGATTTTGGCCTCAACGCATACCCTTCCAAGGGACCTGGCTTCAGAGGTTCCGGCCTGTGATCCCCTACAAGGATGACAACCCGACCAGCCTCTTCCCCTTTGTCACCATCGGGCTTATCGTCCTGAACTGTCTCGCCTTTGCCTGGGAGCTCTTCGGCCCTGTCAGCGGAAGAGAGATAGCCTATTCCTATGGGGCGATCCCCGGCAACATACTCTCCCTCACCGGGGATCAGCCAGTAGGTCCGGTGGCGAGCATATTCACCTCCATGTTCCTCCACGGCGGATTTATGCACCTTGGGGGCAATATGCTCTACCTCTGGATATTCGGGAACAATATCGAAGATGTCCTCGGCCATTTCCGCTTTCTCCTCTTTTATCTCTTCTCCGGCGTGGCAGCAGCCTATGGCCACGCCATCATAGAACCCCTTTCCGCCATTCCCATGATAGGGGCCAGTGGCGCAATCTCCGGCGTCCTTGGCGCCTACGCCCTCCTTTTCCCCAGGGCGCGAATCCACACCATTATTATCCTGGGGATCTTCTGGCAGGTGATCCAGGTCCCGGCCCTGGTGGTCATCGGCTTCTGGGCGGTCTTCCAGCTGCTCAACGGCCTTATGAGCAAAGGGCTCCTCAATGGAGGGGGAGTTGCCTGGTTTGCCCATGTCGGGGGCTTCCTCGCCGGGATTCTTACCATCAGGCTCTGGCTCAGCGGAAGAAGGCGCATTTCATAGTTCAAAAAAACAAGAAATAAGCTGAAAAAAGTAGTAACAGGCAGTATAAGCCTGAAAAATAGATATATCCCCCCTTGATATCCACCTTTTTTTGCGCTATATTAGCACTCGTCAGGGTTGAGTGCTAACAAACCTAAAAATAAGGAGGTAGCTGTATGACAATTAAGCCGCTGAAGGACAGAGTCGTAGTCAAGTATTCCGGTGAGGAGATGGAGAAGACCGCCGGAGGTCTCTATGTCCCCGACGTTGCCAAGGAGAAGCCCCAGAGGGGTTCTGTTGAGGCAGTGGGCGTAGAGGTGAAAGAGGTCAAGGCAGGCAATACCGTGCTCTTCGACAAATACTCAGGGTCCAAGATCAAGATCGACGACACAGAGTACCTCATCATCAAGGAAGAAGACATCCTCGGAATCATAGAGTAAGAAAACAAAAAATTACACAGGAGGAATAGAGCATGGCAGCAAAGCAGTTATTGTTTGACGAGGCAGCAAGGCAGGCTATCCTGAAGGGCGTCACCGTCCTCACCGATGCAGTGAAGGCAACCCTCGGCCCCAGGGGCAGGAACGTCATCATCGACAGGAAATTCGGCGCTCCCAACATCACCAAGGACGGCGTGACCGTAGCAAAGGAGATCGAGCTGAAGGACCCCTATGAGAACATGGGCGCACAGCTCCTCAGGGAAGTGGCCTCCAAGACCTCCGACGTGGCAGGTGACGGAACGACC
>JBAZFD010000368.1:0-2680 GCA_041653575.1 Thermodesulfovibrionales bacterium | reverse complement strand
ACAGCCTTGAAGGCGGGATGCTCTGTTTTATTCCTCCGTCAGCTCCTTTTCATTCCCACAAATTCTACGGAAGAACCTTCAACAAAGACACGGTGGACAAGGCCCTGGCCCACCTGATGACGCGCGGGGTAAAGGTGGCCGGCGGCGACAGGCTGGGAAAGACGATCATCTTTGCCAAAAACCAGGCACATGCCGGGTTCATTGCAGAACGGTTTGATGCCAACTACCCGCACCTGAAGGGGGATTTCAGCCGCGTCATCACCTTCAGGACAGAGTACGCCCAGAGCCTGATAGACAACTTCTCGAACAGGAACAAAGCCCCTCACATAGCCATATCGGTGGATATGCTGGACACAGGGATTGATGTGCCCGAGGTGGTGAACCTGGTCTTTTTCAAACTGGTGCGGTCGAAGACAAAGTTCTGGCAGATGCTCGGCAGAGGCACGCGGCTCTGCCCTGACCTCATCGGACCGGGAAAGGACAAGGAGTTCTTTTACCTCTTCGACTACTGTCGGAACCTTGAGTTCTTCAGCCAGGACCCCGAGACGACAGAGGGCTCTCTCGGCGCGTCTCTCGGAAGGAGGCTCTTCCTGTCGCGGCTGGAGCTGATCAACGAGCTGGACAGGAGAACGGTCACAGAAGGGATCAGCGATCTCCTTGCCGCTTACGACGATCCGTCGTCAGACAGAGAGCTGCGCCACGAGCTTGCGAACAGGCTGCACATAGAGGTCTCTGCCATGAACAGGGACAACTTCATAGTCCGTCCAAAACGGCGGCTGGTGGAGAGATATGCCGACAGGGAGGCATGGGAGGTTTTATCAGGCGGGGCATTCAAAGAGCTGGCCCAGGATATCGCCGGGCTCCCTTCCGAGCTGGAGCCCGAGGCTGAGGAGCCTAAGAGGTTTGACCTGCTCATGCTGAACCTGCAACTCAGCCTCCTGCGGTCTGAGCCGGGCTTCGAGCGGCGGCGGGATCAGGTAAAGGCCGTCGCCGGATTGATAGAGGAGAAATCAGCCATCCCCATGGTAGCCGCGCAGATGCAGCTGATCCAACAGCTTCAGACCGACGACTGGTGGCAGGACGTGACCGTGGTTATGCTTGAAAGAGTGCGCAAGCGGTTGCGGCTGCTGGTGAAGCTGATCGACAAAAAAAGCCGCACGATAGTCTACACAGACTTCGGCGATGAGATGGGAGAAGAGAGAGGTTTTGATCTGCCCGGCCTGACTCAGGCAGGGGATTTCGAGAGGTTCAGGGCAAAGGCCCGCTCCTTCCTCCGCGAGCACCAGGATCACATGACCATCCACAAGCTGCGCATGAACAGGCCGCTGACAGAGACTGACCTGCTTGAGCTGGAGAGGATGCTGGAGCAAAGCGGCATTGCAGGCCCTGCGGAAATCTCACGCGCCAGGGAGAAATCCCACGGTCTCGGCCTCTTCGTGAGGTCTCTCGTCGGACTTGACCGCGGGGCTGCAAAAGAGGCGCTGGCAGGCTTCCTGTCCAACAAGACCCTGAGCGCGAACCAGATCGAGTTCGTAAACATGATCGTGAACCACCTCACCGAGCACGGGATCATGGATGCTGAAATTCTCTATGAATCGCCCTTCACGGACATCACCCCGCAAGGCCCGGAGGGTCTCTTTACGTCAGAACAGGTGGATGAGATCGTGCTCCTCCTCGATGAAATCCGCAACCGCGCGGTGGCGTGAAAGCCCCCCCCTCCGCGGATCATTTACACATTGAGAGCAGAATGATCTGCTCTTAGGTTATGCAGGATGAAGATTCGGCAATCAGTGGATGACCCAGTCGCTCACGCTTGTGACCTCGGGCTCAGGCCCTTCCGACAGCTTCACGATGTAACAGCCCTTTGAGGCGTACCGCTGGCCAGGCCCGAAGCTGAGCCTGGGATAGGTGGCGACGGTATAGGTCTGGTCCCTGAGCGAGTCTACGGCATCAAGGAAGAAGTCCCGGTAAAAATAGTTCTCCATCTCCATGACCGTCTCCGTCAGTATCCTGGTGAAGGAAAAAACCTTCAGCTGAAGATCAAGATTCATGACAGGGATTCCCCGTATTTTGAGCCACTCCTGCACGATCCCCTTCTGATGGCCGTAATCCTTGGAGAGCCTGTAGGGATAAGTTATGTACGTGAAGCTTCGCATACGCTCGGGCAGCAAGCCTAACTTCCCATTCATGAGGCTCGCAGAGAGAAACACAAGGGAGGGCCTCTCGCTTATCTCCCCCAGAACCTTCAAGGAAGGGATGTCTCTCTCGTGAAGCCAGAGGACAAAGATACTGTCTTTATGCCGGGTTGACAGCTCCTTCCAGAACCCCTCGGTCAGCCTCTCATCCCCGGGCAGGATAACGGTCTTCAGGGCCTCTTCAGATCCCTTCCAGTTCTCCTTCAGCCCCCTGGCAAGCTGAGCGCCCTCATCACCATCACGGTATACCTGGACAACCGATCTGCCGCCAGCCTCAATGAGCCTGTTGAGATACCGCGCAACAGCAACTCCCTCCTGGTACAGCCCCTGGGAAAAATAGACGGTGTACCAGTCTTTTTCCGAAATGACCGGAAGGGCTGTAAGGGGAAAAAGGCAGGGGATCTTCTGCTCCTCACTGAACCGGTGAACAGGCTCCCAGCTGCCCTCCACGATACCGCTCACGAGGGCGAAGACCCGCTCCTTTC
>JBAZFD010000367.1:1859-2698 GCA_041653575.1 Thermodesulfovibrionales bacterium | reverse complement strand
ACTCCTGGATGCTCAAGGTTGTCTCGGAGTCTCTCGATTGGAGTTTTGCTTCCAAGCCCCTGCGAGGGAGCTTCCCGGAGACTATTCTTCAGACCTTCGGGCGTCACCCGTGGCTGAAGACCGGATATCCGTTCCCGAGGTTCAATCTAGTATCTGCGTCGCGGTTTCTCTATGACTACTCTCCCGTAGGGTTGGTGGACACTCTGAGGGATCTGCCTTTCCTCGTCGGAGCGCGCGGGCCGAAGTCGAGATTCTTCCTGGGGCAGACGAAGCAGACCATAGAGAAGAAGTTCCTTCCCGAGATAAAACTGAAACAGAAAGCTGCAGAGGAAGTCCTGCGCGATGCTCGCCGGGAGTTCAAGTCTGCTGAGAGCGCGTTGAAGGCGGCACAGAGGAAAGCAGAGAAAGGTGGAGAGCTCCCGGGGGTGGATCTCTCGGTCCAGGAACGCTTTGACGTCGCCAAGGAAGCACTGAAACAGACCAGGGAACGCTACGCTGCCTTGGTGCTTCAGCGGCGCAGGCTCCTCACGGCGAGCAGGAACCTCACAGAAGCCAATGTTCCTGATGCTGCGGAGTTCCTGGCAAGACAGGCGATGGGGACCTTGGGAGGCCTGGGGGCCGCATGGGCGATTCGCGCGAGCGATGGCGCGAAGGATACCGAGTGGTACCAGTACAGAGTAGGAGGCAGGACTCTCGATCTCCGCCCCTTTGCCCCGTTCGTGCAATATCTCATGGTAGGGGATCTGCTGAACGATCTCTACAAGTATACCGACTGGCAGGGACTGTCGAAGAAGCTCCAGGAGGAAGGGCTGACTTCTCAGGCTGCGTTCCTCACCGAA
>JBAZFD010000367.1:0-1849 GCA_041653575.1 Thermodesulfovibrionales bacterium | reverse complement strand
CGAACCCGATGCCATCTCCCGTGCCTACGACGCAGTCATGGAGAACTACGAGGGGAAGTACACCCGCGGGAAGCTGGGGAGAGATCTCGGCATGGCGTTCCTGTCGATCTCGCGCGCCGCGGGCACCACGCTGACTCTCACAGATCTAATAACCAGAGGAAACATCTCGCCGGAGGATATCGCCAGGGCAGGCGTAGGGACTCTTGGGCAGCTGATGGCAGCGTTCTTCGTTCCGTTGCAGACTGTGAGCGAGGTTGTCGGTGGAGTTACGGAGGAAGAGGGTAAAGCGAGAATCCCGACCGACTCGTGGGCGGCGCAGGTGTATGGCCCTCCTCTGGCTAATGTGCCGTTTGCGCGGAGGCTTCTGCCAGAGACTGTGTCGCAGACGTCCGGTGAAGCTGTAGGAACGAAGCATCCCTGGTTCAGGAACATCACAGGGCTGAATCTCAGGGACTCCGATCGCGTGCAGCAGATCGCCGCAGGCCTGGGGGTTCCTTCTTCTACTCTCTACATCAGGGAGACCGGCGACAGGGAGTTCGACAACAAGGTAGCCAGAGCCTATGCAGGATTGCTGAAGGAGTACCTGCCGGAAGTTCTAGCCGACTCAGAATACTCCGCTCTGTCCTCGCCTGCGCTCAAGCGGGACGTGCTCGGGAAGATCCTCGGCAGGATCAAGCGCGCGGCGATAGGACAGGTATCGGAAGAGCTCGGAGCAGAAGAAGTCCAGACGAAGCGGGAAGCTCCCGCGAATAGACGACGCAGACTCCGCTGGCAGAAGTATCTCGACAGGATGGAGGCACAGTCCCCTCAAGGTCCCCCGCAGCCGCCACTAGAGGCGCCCTTCTCGGACGGTCCACCTTCGTTCCCGGAGTAGGTCTGGAAATGGACATCGAGCACTGGAACTTTGCGCTGGTGATAGCACTGCTGTTGCTGCAGGTGGGAAGGGAGGTTGGCTCCAGGATAGCCAAGGGGGATGCAGTTACTCTTGACGTGGGAGAGCTCAGGTCGCAGATAGAGGAGAGAGTATCGCGAGAGGTCTGCGAGGCGAAGATGGTGGAGCTCCTTCACCTGCAGGAATCGGCAGAATCCCTGGCGAGATTCGTCAACTCCCAGCCTGAGAAGTGCGCCAGGGCTTTCGTGCGGCAGGAGGAGCTGAAGGTCCTGGGCGTACAGATCGACAACATAGACAAGCGGACAGCGCGGATCGAGAGCAAGATCGATCGGGCGAACGGAAGTCTGAAACTAGCCCCATAGAAGATCCTGAGATGAAACAAGTAGACATTCCTGGCGGGAGCTTCTTCTGTAGAGAGGGTGAGGGGCTGGTTGACGAGCACGTGCTTGGGGAAGTCCTGCGTGGCGACTACTCGCACTGGCTCACTCTGGGCAGGGGATTCACTGTCCTCGACATAGGGGCAAACGCAGGAGCCTTCACGGTTCAAGCGGCGTTGGCGGGGAGCCGCGTCTACTCCTGCGAGCCCCATCCCGAGAACGCGAAGGTGCTCAGGGAGAACGTGAAGCTGAACGGGCTGGGGGGAGTCGTAGAGGTGATAGAGGCTGCGGTTGTGGGGGATGCTTACGCAGGGAATGAGATCCCTCTCTCTATGCGGGTTAGTGCGTTTGCGTCTGGGAACTGCACTGTGCTGCCTGTGGGGGATGTGCTGGAGACTCTGCTGGTACCTACAATTAAGATCTCGCAGCTGCTCAGGATCTCCAATCCCAGTCAAGTGAAGATAGACTGCGAAGGCGGGGAGTACCAGATAATAGAGAGTATCTGCTCCTGGCCGCGCGTGAAGGCGATAGCGATGGAGGTGCATCTACCGGCGATGGGGCTGGGGCAAGAGGGTGATTA
>JBAZFD010000366.1:0-2701 GCA_041653575.1 Thermodesulfovibrionales bacterium | reverse complement strand
TGACGCCGCCGTTGGCAAAGGCTGTGTAAGCAATAGCCATCTCTATGGGTGTGGTGCTGATGGAGCCCAAGGCCATAGTGAGGTCACGGGGGATATCGGACTTTATCCCCAGATCACGGGCAAAGGAGATCACCTTGTCTATGCCAACTGCGTCAAGGAGCTTTACGGTCACTACGTTTCTGGAATAGGCCAGGGCCTCCCTCAGGGGTGTCGGGCCGTAGTGCTTGTGGTCATAGTTTTCAGGTGTCCAGTCCCCTCCCGGCCCGCCGGGATAGGAGATCGGCTCATCAACAATGACACTTGATGGGCTGAAGCCATTCTCAAGGGCGGAGGCATAAATAACCGGCTTGAAAGAGGAACCGGGCTGCCTCTTGGCGTAGAGAGCCCTGTTGAACTCGCTGGTTGTAAAGCTGTACCCGCCGACCATGGCCCGGACAAAGCCGGTCTCAGGCTCCACCGCCACGACAGCGCCCTCCACCTCAGGCGTCTGCTCAAGGCCGAAGGAAACGGACTTGCCTGCTATGGATTTAATCCGCACCCAGATGATATCCCCCTGCTGGAGGATATCGGTGAGCTTGAGGCCCTTTATGTGCCTGATCTTTCCTGTCGCCCTGTCAATGACCGTGCTTGCCCAGAGGGCATCGGCGACAGCAAGCCGACCGGTGATTCCCCTGGCCTTCACCACAGCCTCCCTGGGACTCACCGAGAGGACTACCCCGGTGGATATATCCCCGGCAGAGGCTGCAAAGGAAACCCTGGGGGCCTCATCGCCCTGCTCATCCTCAATGTTCTCTTTTTTCCCGATGGCGCCTCTCCAGCCCTTCCGCTTGTCCACCTCCCGCAGCCCCTCCTGAAGGGCCTTCTGGGCATTGACCTGGGCGTTCTTGTTCAGCGTTGTATAGACCCTCAGGCCTCCCTTGTAAACGGTATCCACGCCGTACCGCTGCTCCAGGTTCTGCCTGACATACTCCAGGAAATAGCTGAGCGCCTCTGAGTTTGTCCTGAGAGATGAGAGGGGCAGAGACTGTTTTTTCGCAGCCGCCATCTGGGAGGGGGTAATATATCCCTCCTCCTGCATCCTGAAGAGAACGACCTGCTGCCGCTCCTTTGCCTTCACGAGGTTGTTGTAAGGAGAGTAGGTATTGGGCGCCTTGACGAGCGCGGCAAGAAGGGCTGCCTCGGGAAGATTGATCTGGCTGACGGACTTGCCGAAATAAATCCGCGATGCCATCTCCACACCATAGGCGCCGTGGCCGAAATAGGCCCTGTTGAGGTAGAGCTCAAGGATCTCCTTTTTGGTGAGCTCCTTCTCCAGCTTTATGGCAAGCTGGGCCTCCTTCAGCTTTCTCTGGATCGTCTTCTCCGGGGAGAGAAACATGATCTTTGCGAGCTGCTGGGTGATGGTGCTTCCACCCTCTTTCAGGCTCGCATACATGATATCCTTCACCACCGCTCTGGCTATACCGATGTAATCGATCCCCTTGTGCTGCCAGAAACGGGAATCTTCAACAGCCACTATGGCATTCTTGAGGTTCTCCGGTATCTTCTTCAGGGGGACAAAGATACCCTTTTCCACTTTGAACTCGCCGATAAGGGTGTCATCGTCGGCATAGACCTTTGTTCCGTCACTGGGACGGTACTTTTTCAGTTCCGAGATGGGAGGGACCCCTTTTGCTATGGCTATGTAACCGCCGGCAAGGGAACCGATAAGGAGGACTACAATAACAAGAATAAATTTTACGCGCATTTCCCCATTATAAACAGGTAATGGTAAAATTTACAATAAGAGGTCCGGCAAGGAGAAAAGAATGGAATTCTGTGTATACCATAGCCCCATAGGGGAGATCTCATGCCTCCTGGACGAAGGGCGGCTCGTTGAACTCACCCTCAGGGGAGATCTTTGCGATGAGACTCCCGGCAAGGGAACGGAGGGTCTGAAAAAGGAGCTTGACCTGTACTTCAGCGGGGAGCTGACTGAATTCCGACAGGAGATCCGGTTTCTTCAGGGCACACCCTTTGAAAGGGCGGTATGGCTCAGTCTCCGGGAGATCCCCTGCGGGGAAACAAGGAGCTACCGGTGGATTGCTGAACGGGTGGGCAGGCCGAAGGCGGCACGGGCGGTGGGGCAGGCCCTGCGAAAAAATCCCCTCCCCGTCATCCTCCCCTGTCACCGGGTTATCTGCTCGAATGGCGGACTGGGAGGCTATGTATCAGGTCTTGATCACAAAAAATGGCTCCTGAAACACGAAGGGGCCCTGTGAACAACAACTCTCCCCTTGCGCGGAGGCCCCGATGAAATTCTACTTTGATGAAACCCGCTTTTCCGAAAGCACCGGCAAGATCCACATGTACTGCCCCCACAAGGAAAAAACAAGGATCAACGTCCATGTGGTGATAAAGGAGGGTTTCTGTTACCGATCAAGACAGTGTATGGTAATCCAGTGCAAATACAACAGCATCCAGATGGATATTGACGCCCTCCTCTCCCTGGTCTGGTGAGGCAGAGGCACAGAAGAATAACCGTCTCACATACAAGGAGGAAGACACCATGAAGCACATCCACAAATACGAAGCCATAGCCCATTACGGCATTCCCTCTGACCTCAGGGACAGGGGAATAACCGCAGCCGAGATGAGAAAATGCTCAACCTGTCAGAAGGAGATGCCCTTTGTCCAGACAGAAAACGG
Organism: Thermodesulfovibrionales bacterium; assembly: GCA_041653575.1. Classification (GTDB taxonomy): domain Bacteria; phylum Nitrospirota; class Thermodesulfovibrionia; order Thermodesulfovibrionales; family Dissulfurispiraceae; genus JBAZFD01. The sequence continues at coordinate 13 of JBAZFD010000366.1, read as the reverse complement.
CAGCTGGTTGCCC
>JBAZFD010000365.1:0-2701 GCA_041653575.1 Thermodesulfovibrionales bacterium | reverse complement strand
GTCTCTCCCCCGACCACGACTGAAACAACAGAGTTTGTTGTGCCCAGATCTATTCCTATCGCCTTTCCCATTCTCTATCCTCCTATGGTATGAGTGTAGTTTGTTTGTTCCTGACCGCTGACTGCTGCTTATTTGGAGACCGACACCAGGGACGGCCTCAGGACCTTCTCCTTGAAGAGATACCCCTTCCTGAACTCCTCAACCACGGTGTTCGGCTCCGAATCTGCCTTCTCCACCTGGCTCATGGCATGGTGGACAGAGGGATCAAAGGGCTTGTTCAGCGCCTCTATAGGGGTAAGGCCGAACTTCTCAAGGGTCCTCACGAGCTCCCTCTGGGTGTTCTCCACGCCCTTTACCAGGGACTGGAGATCGTCCCCGCATCCCGTAGAGTGCTTCAGCGCCATTTCAAGGTTATCCAGGATGGGCAGGAGCTCATAGACCAGAGACTCATGAGAGTACTTGACCAGCTCCTCCTTGTCCTTTATAACCTTCTTCTTATAGTTCTCGAATTCGGCGTAGAGCCTGAGGTACTTATCGTTCGCTTCCTTCAGCTCCGCCTGCATAGTCTCCGCCGCCTCAGGCGCCTTGTCCTCAATCTCCAGGGAAAGCCCTGTATCATCAGTCCCGGACTCTGCTGGCTGCTTTATATCTTCCATATTTCACCTCCGCTTTTCTTTGAATCAGGACTATCCGGAAAAATCATATCACACGCTGGAGCTCAAGGCCTTGGTTATAAAGCCGGCAACCCGGTCCACCATGTAAATCGCCCTTGGGTAATCCATCCTCGTGGGGCCGATGACTGCGATCACCCCCATGGGCCTGTCCCCTTCCTTGTATGTCGAGGCGACGATGCTGAGATTTTTCAGCTCCTCCACGGAGCTCTCCCTGCCGATGAGCACCTGCACGCCTTCGGCAGAGACCAGATCATCAAGGAGCCCAAGCATCATATGCTTGTCCTTGATCGCCTTGGCCATCTCCCGAATCCGTGCAATGTCAGCGAAGTCAGGGAGGTCCATCAGATCGTAGAGGCCTGAGACAAAAAACTCGTCTCCTGAAAAGGAAAGCGCCTCCTCGCAGATCCCGATGGCCCGGCTGATAAGCAGATCCCAGAGAGCCTTTTCCTGGGTCATCCGCCTGATAAGGGCGGCCTTGATCTCATCGAGGGTCCTGCCGGAATACTCGGCATTGAGGTAGTCGGTGATCCTGTTCAGATCATCCTGGCTGAGCCTGGGGTCCACCTTGATGATCCTGTTCTTGATCACCCCCTCGTCGGTAAGGAGGATCGCCACCACATGCTCCCCCCTGTACCGGATAAGGTCTATCCTGTTGAAGGTGGTCTTCTCCGGCCTGGGAGGAAGAACGATACCCACATACCGCGAAGCCATTGACAGGACATTGGTCACCTCGGAAAAGACCTCAGCCATGTCATTCCCTGCGGTCTCCAGCCTGCGGGAAACGCGGCCCAGCGCCTCGTCAATGACATCCTTGAAAGGGGGCTGCTCTTCCTGCCTCCCCGGTATGAAGGGGACTTCCATCCCCTGCCGGAAGAGGGAGTCCACATAAAACCTGTACCCCTTGTCCGTAGGGACCCTCCCAGCAGAGGTATAGGGCTGGGCCAGGAGACCGACATCTTCCAGGTCTGCCATGATGTTCCTGATGGTGGCGGGGGAAAAGCCGAAAGAATACTTTTTCGTTACAAAGCGGGAGCCGATGGGCTCCGGTTTGTCTATATAGCTCTCAATGATCGCATAAAGGACCTGCTTGCTTCTTTCGTCCATCATACCCCGCTGTCCACCTTAGATCTGCCGGATGAAATAACCTGCTTTGAATAACACCCCCATCCAGGGATGAATGCGGGTGTTAGCACTCTCGTCATGTGAGTGCTAATAATGTATCAATAACCCTTCCGGCCTGTCAAGAAGGAGGCATCAGATTTTTGTGACTGCCTGACAGGCAATAAAGAGGGCTGTCCTGGCCGACTCCAGGGGAATCCCCCTTTCGTGCGGAAGACAGCCCTCCTTGTTGCTGCCCCGGATCAGACTGCTGTTACCAGCGAAGCTCCCGTCTCATGAGCCTCTCGTACATCTTTTTGGGGAGGAAGGCCTGCTGGTGGATCTCGTCGCTGTAGTACTGGGTGTCGATGGTGTACTCCCTCCTCATTTCCCTGAGGTCATGCTTTTTGGAGGCTGCTGAGAAGGACCACCAGTTTCCAGCGTAGGTGGCGAGCGGCGCAGTGTAAAGGTCAACGATGGGGAATATGAGCTTCAGGGACTCCTGAACCTCGGCCACGATCTCCTTGTGGAAGTGGAGGGACTCGGAGAGGGTGACAAACATCCCCTCCTCGGTGAGGCAGTCCTTCACGGACTTGAAGAACTCAACGGTGAAGAGACTCTTGGCGAAGCCGATGATATCGGTGGAGTCAACGATCACCACGTCAATGTCGCCGTCCCTTCCCTTCACGAACTCAGCGCCGTCCATGCACTTGATCTCCACGCGGGGGTCGTCGACACCGCAGGCGACGGTGGGGAAGAACTCTCTTGAGACGTTGATCACCTCTTCGTCTATCTCGATGAAATAGACCTTCTCCACAGAGTCGTGCTTGAGCACCTCCCTCACCGTTCCGCCGTCACCGCCGCCGATGACGATCACCTTTTTGGGGTTGGGATGGGCGTGCATCACCATGTGGACCAGCATCTCGTGG
>JBAZFD010000364.1:0-2711 GCA_041653575.1 Thermodesulfovibrionales bacterium | reverse complement strand
GTCTCAATCCCCACAGGGACCGACATGGAAATCTTCACCCCCTCCACCCATCCGACCCTTGAGCGAAAGGGGTTCCATGTGGGGATGGTGAGCGTCCTGAGAAGAGACAAGGGACACCGGTATTTCCTTGAGGCAATCCCCATGATCCTGAAGGAAATACCTGGCGCTGCGTTCTCCATTGCCGGAGATGGACCACAGCTCCGGAATATAGAGGAACAGATCAGAGAGCTCTCCCTGGAAGGAAAGGTCTCCCTGCTGGGCCACAGGGAAGATGTCCCCGGCATCATGGCATCCCTGGACGTGCTGGTCCATCCCTCCTCCGGGCATGAGGGTCTCGCCCAGTCCATCCTCCAGGCGCTGGCCATGGAGAGGCCTGTGGTGGCCACTGATATAGGGGCCATCAGCGAGGTGGTTATAGACAACATCTCAGGTCTTCTTATCCAGCCCTGCTCGGCTGAACAGATAGCAGAAAAGGTCCTGGAGATATACAGGAATCCAGAACTGGGACGACAGATGGGGAAAGAGGGCAAAAGACTTGTTGCAGCAAAGCACTCCGCTGACCACATGCTGAACGAAATAGAGGCGCTCTACAGGAAACTTCAGAAAACCCCTTAACCGCCTGGAGCATCCTCAGATCGCTGTAAAAATCCTGCACTGCTTCCATGACCCACAACATCAAGGAGGATGAACCATAGATGACCGAAGAAGAGATAAGACCTCAAGGGTCTTACAGGGTTACCAACGATGTTGTTTTCCGCCTCATAAAACCGCATCAACAGCAGCAGCACAGTACTGAATCTTAGCGCAGGGAATAAACCCATGTGTCTTTGCGGATTATCCACAAGATGATTTCCCTGGATATTGCTCTCAGCAAGGAGCTGCATCATGGCGGCACGGAAAGGATAAAATGACAAAACTCAATATCGGATGTGGGAACAAAAAGAAAGATGGCTTTCTCGGAGTAGACAAATTCAGGACTGATGCAACGGATATTGTTGCCGACATAGAGGAGACCCTCCCCTTTCCTGACTCTTCCATTGAGGAGATCTGGATGGATAACGTAATCGAGCACATCAGGGATATTCCAGGGCTGATGAAAGAGATCCACAGGGTCTGCATGAATGGGGCTGAGATAACCATCATTACGCCCCACTTTGCCAGCCTGGCATCCTGGAGGGACCCGACACATTTCCATCACCTCTCCTATTTTTCCATGGACCATTTTGAGAAACAGTCTGTTGCTCACTACACCGGCGGCGGCTTCAAAGTGCAGGAGAGAAGGCTCAGCTTTGGCGGAATACTCGGAAATATAGGGAGACTGATATTCACGGTCAGTCCCCGTGAGTATGAATCAAACTGGTGCTTCATTTTCAGACCCAGCACCCTGAGATTTGTTTTGAAGATCATCAAGGACTGAGGCGTTCGGTTAAAAACCTGAGCTGCTAAAGCGTGGAAAGCGCAGGCTCACGGCAGAATACCTAAAAAAATCAGTTATATTTCAATCAGGATAGGTTACGCTATGGCATTAATTCTCAAAAACGGAGCTATCTTCCTTCATATACCAAAGACAGGAGGGAACTGGGTAGCAACAGTTCTGCGGGAATGCAATCTTGTAAAGGGCAGCATAGGAGACCAAAAGCACATCGATATTGACAGACTCTTTTCCCTTCCCTGCGATAGCCGCTGGGGACTGCTCAAACAGTTCATCAACTGGCCGGGCAGTCTGCATGGTGGCAATAAGCCGTTCATGTTCTGTTTTGTCAGGCATCCTCTTTCCTGGTATGAATCGTGGTTCAAATACATGACCCAGCCTGCACGCAACTGGAGATACTGGGGAGATAAAACCGATATAAGGCAATGGCATCCAAATGCCCTGTTGAACGGCCTTGGGTCTCCTGATTTCAATCAGTTCGTCAGGAATGTTCTTCGGGAAAGACCCGGTTACGTGACTGAACTGTTCGGGTGGTACACAAAACCTCAGGTTGATTTTATCGGAAAACAGGAGAATCTGAGGGAAGATCTGATCAAGGTATTGAACATGATGGAGCTAAGCTTTGATGAGGTCCTCATACGGGAATTCCCCATGGTTGGGCTCAGCCCGAAACCTCAGGAAAAGATAGTGTGGGAGAAGGATGTAAGGGAAGAAGCGTACAGGAGTGAGTACGCCGGAATCATAAGATACGGATATTTGCCCGGGAATTCCGGTCTCTGTGCTGCCGGAGAAACTGAGGGCAATAAACAATAAGGGCCTGCAAACATAAGAGCAAAAATGTTAATCTATCCCATGCGTTACGGAGAAAAAGAGATATCGGAAGCACAGCTTGAAGTCTGGCCGAACCCCAATCCCGAAAGGGACTATGAGGTGAATATCACCTTCCCGGAGTTCACCTGCCTCTGCCCGCGGTCAGGATATCCTGACTTCGCCGTTATCAAGCTCACCTATGTCCCCGGCGAAAAGATCGTGGAGCTGAAGGCGCTGAAGCTCTACCTGAACGGTTACAGGGCGATGCACATATCCCACGAAGAGGTGACGAACAGGATCTTCGGCGAGCTGGAGGCGGCCCTCAATCCCCGGTTCCTTGAGGTAATCGGTGACTTCAACCCCAGGGGAAATGTGAAGACCATCATCCGCGTGGCTACCGGGAAGCCCGCACCCTCTCAATAAACTGCCGCAGCTTTTTCAGGTCCTTCTTTCCCTTTTCAGCCTCAAC
>JBAZFD010000363.1:2329-2725 GCA_041653575.1 Thermodesulfovibrionales bacterium | reverse complement strand
TGGAGACTCTCCTCCCACGCTATCCAGTCCTATAGAATACGCGCTTCCATGTGAAGAATGGTCGCCCTTCGCCTTCGATATCGCTCCGTGGAGAAGATGTGGCCTCCTACCAGCCGAAGTGCGGGTAGTAGGGAGCGATGAGAGTGAGCTCACCTATATCAAGTGGATCTCTGGCGGAGAGGTGTTCTGTATGGAGAGATACGATACCTCTCCTCGTACTAATCCTCGCCTCTCGTATAGTAAAGCGTGGCAAGGCATAACATCCGGCAAAGCCAACATACACCTCTATGCCGACAGGCATACATGCCAGATGTGGTTCGAACACGGCCTTCTCCATCGAGAGGGCGATCTCCCAGCCATCACCACTGGTGGTGGAACAAGGCTTTGGTTCCGGCA
>JBAZFD010000363.1:0-2319 GCA_041653575.1 Thermodesulfovibrionales bacterium | reverse complement strand
AGGCGTGTTTGATGATCCGCCAGGTTTCAGGGATGGAGGGAGTCCGGATGTCTATTCACTCGCATCCTATGGATCATATCAGCAACACTTCGAAGAGTCGGCTAAGTATGCTCTAGGGGAGATGTACCACACTCTGGAAGTGAGACGCCCGGATGGCCGGAGAGCGTTTCGTCGTCGTTCTCCACGACTCTTCATTGGAGTGTTCGTGCCTATTCGCTGCCACTTGGGGTTGGACCTCCCGACCTCTATATTCGAGGACGATCTTCCTCCATCCATACTGAGGAGACTGGAGCTCGAGTACACGTTCATGGACCGAGATGAAGTGGCAGTAGGCGCCGCGGTGGAGGCCCAGACAGAGTCTGGGGTTCCAACCCTCGTTCCAAGTGGGATGGAGGCTGACCGCTCTCTCCGTATGGGTAGGATCGACGAGCTCGAAGCAACCAACGTGCAGTTGGTTTATGGCGATACTCCTGTCGATACATCAGCGGAGCCCAGCTACGAACACGGCCTCTGGATGCGGTTAGAGGTGAATGAGTTTCCCGTGTACTCGGCCATCGCCAGTGTGAAGGGAACATTATACACCACCCGACTAGTGTACAATCCTCGCAGGCATCAGCAGTGTCAGATCATATGGCCGCTGACGGACTGACGGGCAAAAAGACAGCTCTCTCCATAGATCGCGTCTCGGAGCCATGGCGAGAGTTCGAGAGCCTCCGTCTCACTTTTTCGTCTCCTTCTCCTTGACGCTGGATGGAGAAGGGACCGCGATCTCTCGAGTCTCTGGAGCCTTGTTGATGGGAGGACAGGAGGCATCGGTGTATATCTGCATTGAGCACCCTGCTCCACCGAGAATCGAGGAGAGGAGGAGAGCGTTGTAGGGCATCCGAGTGGTATGGGCAGTTGCCGGATCGATGTTCCCACACCTATCGCACTTGACTAACCCTGGTGTAAGGGGAGAAGGGTAGGCGAACTGATGGCACCTATCACAGACCTCTGACTCGTGGGGGGCAGCTTGAGTGAACATGCAGTCCCTGCAAGTGGCCGTGGCACCTGAAGCAGTGAGTGCTACTCTTGTCATCTCATCGAACATCACTCCTCCATGCTTCACTCTCCCCTTCACAGCCATCCTCGAGAACTGTTCCCTTGGCCCTCCATATCGGTACTGAACGAGATCGTCAACCATCCTCTTGAGCCTCATGTACGCCATCGTTCCGAAGAACACTGGGTTGGAGTATGGGAGGCCCGTTGTTGGATCGTACATCCTCTCCGTTCCCCTTGGATCCATTCCCAGCTCTGAGAGGAGTCCAGAGATCTGTTCGGTGGAGATCTGGTTGAGGAAGGGAGTGCTATCGAGAGAGGTTCCATAGAGGGAACAGATCTTCCCCAACAATGCGAAGGTGAGTTGCCCGTGTGTCTCCCGTCTGATAGCAGAGGGAGGGTTGAAGACGATGGTGGCTCTGATCCCATCCTCGTTATAGGGCACCTCCCACTCTTGAAGGGTTCCTCCACAGATTCCCTTCTGAGCGTGCTCACTGGCGAACTTGTCCCCTGCCTTCATGAACCTGGTGGTAGCGAACTGGAGGAGACGCATCCTCTCGTTCTGTCCGATCACACTGAAGGAAGCAACGAGACGAGAGTACGTGGGATGAAGCTCGTTGGGGCAGTGGTCGGTCATATGGAGGATGCTCTCGTCAGCGAGGGTGTAACTGATCTCTTTCCCATCTCTCGTCTTCGTCTTCTTCAACCCTTCGATGTCCGCAGGGGAGAGAGGTTTGGTGATGGCTGCAATCACATCGCCTCTCTTGAACATCTGTCCCAGCACCTTCGGAGTTCCCAGTGTCGGATCAACCTTCGAGTAGGCTTCAATGGGAGCAACTGGGGCATACACCTTGGAGAAGTCTGGCACTCCGAAGGCCGCATTGGGTGACTCTGGAGTGATCTTCACTGCTTCGATGTGATACGCAACGAAGGCCCCACGGTTGATGGGTCCGATGTTGAAGAGGAGAGCATCATCCTGGTTCTTGGCGTAGGCCAGGTAGGCTACATCCACATTCTGGCAGAAGGGATAGCGGTCTATCCCCATGATCTCCTGGAATGCAGACCTCACCAGTGGGACCTGTGCCCCTCGAAGGATGTTCACGTCACCGAGGTACCTTGTGAACTGGTTCAGTATCGTGTTCCCAATGCCTTGCTTCCAGTGGTTACACATGTAGATGTTCCTCGCCCCTCTGCTCATATTACAGGCACAAGCGATGGACATGATGATCCCACAGTGCTCACAGGGAAGTTGGAGGTGTGTGCACTCGTTCTGGCGAGCAA
>JBAZFD010000362.1:0-2726 GCA_041653575.1 Thermodesulfovibrionales bacterium | reverse complement strand
AAAGCAAGGGGGAACCGTAAACGACCCAGAGGACGCTCACGATGCAGAAGGCCACAAAGGTCATCGCCATGGTGTTCAGGGAGTCCTTCCTCTTGGAGAGACCTCCGTAAAAGAGGGCAAGGCCCGGAATGGACATGAGCATGACCAGTGCCGTGGCAACGATCATCCAGGCGGTGTCGCCTGTGTCGAGCTTGGGAGCGGCAGGGGCCTCAGCCACCGCCCCTGCAGGAGCGGCCTCAGCAGGCGCTGCCTGTTCCACGGCAGGGGCAGCAGGCTGGACCTGCTCCTCTGCAAGGGAAAAGACCGGCATACTCAACAGTCCGATGAGAACGAGTATACTGAAGAACCTTTTCATCTCAGACCTCCTTAAAAGCTCAGGGTCAGGTTTATCCCGCCGTAGAATATGCTGGAATCATTGTCATAGCTGATCGCCCTGATGGCGTCCTTTGCATCATCAGTCAGGGGGAAGCTGTAGGCCAGCTTGGGGGTGATGGAGAAATTATCCGTCACCGGGATAGTAAGGGCGGCTGAGAGCTCGCCATTATAGAAGTTGGTGAAGTCCTCCCCATTTGCGTCAACACCCATGATCGAGTTCTCGATATTGAAGCCTGCCGATGCCCCGAGACTGAGGGCAGCGCCCTTGCTCATGCCGGAAAGGTCTATGGTGTGGCCGATGGATGCCACGATAAAGGCGCCATCCCCCTCGTCAAAGTCATAGTACAGGGTGAGCTTGGGGCTCAGGATCGTGTCATAGGCGGCAGAGAGATAGACCTCCTGGGTGTCATCAAAACCGTCCAGGGCATAATAGATGTACCCTGCTCCGAAGGTGAATTTGTCCCATGACCGGCTGTAGCTCAGGGTGATGTCCGTCTCATTCACCTCGTCGATGTCCGTGTCATAGTTCACCCAGATATTTGCACCGAAGGAACCGTAGGTGATGCCCACTGAGGGCTGGATCACCCAGCTGTCGCTCAGCTTCAGGCCCCTCCAGACATAGTTGCTCATTACATCAACAGAACCGCTCCCGGCAGTCTTGAGCTCCTCGGCATACCCGATCCCTGTGAAGGCGCAGAGCATCATGACCATAGTGACAATAGAAATCCTGAATCTTTTCATGTTAACCCTCCTCTCAGTGCTTAAAGATATTTTTTCAGACCCTTGTTTCAGATTATAGACTGATCCAGACCTATTCCTTACCTTCCCTCTCACCTCCCTTCCGGATCCCGTACTTCTTTATCTTGTATCCGATCATCCGCTCGGTAATGCCCAGTCTCCGTGCAGCCTGAGCCATCACCCAGTTGCAGGACTGCAACGCCCTGACGATCTCCTCTCTCTCCAGTTCGCCAACCCTGTCTTTTAGTCCCATTTCCTCCTCCTGAGCTATAACGATATAGCGAGAGTCATGCCAGCTGTAAAACAGCCACAGGAGCGGATTCCGGCAGAGAGCGGTCATGACAACTTTGTCGCATTGACAAATTTGTAGGTACATTTCTTGATTTTGGAGGGAGAATGTCCTGTTTCAGGACAAGAGGAGTGGTCTCATACTTGGATTGACATTGACAGGAAAATCTCCCCTAACGCCTGCTCCCCCAGTCTGTCATTCCCGCTTGTCGGGAATCCCTCTGAAAAAACCAAAAGGATGCCGGACAAGCCGGCATGACGGATTGGAATGTCTGAGGGGAAGCAGGAAAGGAGAGTCAGCCAATGGAAAAGAGGGAATGTCCGGCAAGGGAATCCTGGAGACTGACCAGCCTTGCCACATCATCGTCAGCAGGGTTGCTGACGACCTCAGCCGGGGAGCCTGTCTGGACAACCCTGCCGTGGGAATAGACGATCATCCTGTCGGCCAGGGTATGGGCCTCAAGGATATCGTGGGTGACGAGGACGATAGGGATGGCAAACTCCTGCCTGATATCGGTGAGGAGTTGCCGCATCTCCCTCCGAAGGGGGTTGTCCAGGGCGGAAAAGGGCTCGTCAAGGAGAAGGACCTCAGGCCTCCTCATGAGGGCACGGGCCAGGGCCACCCTCTGCTTCTGCCCCCCTGAAATTTCCGAGGGGAGCCTCCTGCCCAGGCCCTGAAGGTGAAAGGTCTTCAGCATCTCCCCTATCCGGGTCTCCCTCTCGGCCTTCTCCATGCCGTTTGCGCCGTACCGGATGTTCTCCTCCACAGTCATATGGGGGAAGAGGGCGAGGTCCTGGAAGACATACCCGAAGGGCCTCCTGTGAGTGGGAATACTGATCCGCCTTGAGCTGTCGTAGAAAACCCTCACTCCCGAGGAAATGCAGCCCTCGTCAGGCGCCATGAGCCCGGCGATCATCTGGAGGGTTATGGACTTCCCTGCCCCGGAATAGCCGAAGAGGACCAGGAGCTCATTGCCCATGACCCACTGGGCGTCGAGACTGAACCCCCTCATCTCTTTCCTTATTTTTACTGAAAGCCCCATCAGATCACCCTCCTGCTCATCCTGTTCGCAATGTAGAGGAAGAGGCCTGAGATGAGGGTAAGAACAATCACCATCCCGTGAGCCTTTGACCACTCGCCGCTGCCTGCTGCGGTGTAGATGGCAAGGGGCATGGTCTCCGTCTTGCCCGGTATGTTCCCGGCCACCATGAGGGTTGCCCCGAACTCTCCCATTGCGCGGGCAAAAGAGAGGACAGCGCCTGCGATGATCCCCTTCCTGGAGAGGGGGAGGACCACTCTGAAGGCGGTCTCCAGCTCCCCGTGG
>JBAZFD010000361.1:0-2732 GCA_041653575.1 Thermodesulfovibrionales bacterium | reverse complement strand
TCCCCGAGAAAAGCTGATCACCCGAAGCCAGCAGTACGATGTTCTTTGTCTCTTCTTCGTGTTCTGACTTCTGTCCCCTGATAAACTCCATCGTCTCATCCACCCTGAGGATGACCTTCACCCTCTCCTTCACAGCCTCGTACTCCTCATAGGTTTGAAAGACCTCGAAGAGCCTCCGGGAGGCAAGGATCACCTCAGCGCCGAAGACAATCTCCCGGGCCTTCTTGTCCAGAGGCCTGTATCCGATGCCGATGACGAATACCTTACTCACTGTCTGTAATGATCCTCCCTTCATAGGATACCAAATGGGTTATGACAGGAATTCCGCCGGTGATCTCTTCAGCGTATTTTTTCGCTGCCTTGCAGACATCCCTGAAAGCCTGGGCCTGGATTCCCTGCTCTGCAACGATGAGGTCGAAGACTTCCCTGGCTGTGTTGAAGTGCCGCGCATTCAGGGCGGGTGAGGGCCAGATGCTGCTGATGAACTCCACCGCCTTTGTGACATCAAGAGCACCATGCCGCACATGGGTCTGGGGTGTCTCAAGGGATATCTTCACCATCTTCGCCCACTGGGCGGCGATGTGGATCTTCCTGAAACCGTGCTGCACAGCCTCCCTGAGGGAGAACTCCAGGTAATCACCCATCATCACGTAGCTCTCCTCCGGCAGACGGTGCTTCTCCATGTGGGCGGTCTCCGACGCCCTGCCTGCAGAGAGGACCACCTCCTCGTGTCCCAGAGCGCGGGCCACATCCATGGATGATGTGATCGTGGCCATCCAGGCCTCCGCCGAGACAGGCCTCACGATCCCTGTTGTCCCGAGTATGGATATCCCCCCCGCGATCCCCAGCCGAGGATTAAGCGTCTTCAGCGCCAGTTCCTCACCAAGAGGGACGGAGATAGTGACTTCGATGACAGAAGACAGAAGCCAGAAGTCAGAAGCCAGACTTTGAATATCTGAAGACTGATCTCTGATCTCTGTCTTCTGTCCTCTGTCATCTGTCATCTGAATTAGAGCTTCCCTCACCGCCTCTGTTATCATTTTCCGCGGAATGGGATTGATCGCAGGCTCGCCCATGGGAACGGGGAGGCCTGGCTTTGTGACAACCCCTACGCCTTTGCCGCCTCGGAGGAGGACAGAAGACAGAAGCCAGAAGTCAGAAGTCAGACTTTTATTATCTGTAGTCTGTGCTCTGTCATCTGTCATCTGACTTCTGACTTCTGCCCTTATCTCCGCTCCGTTGGTCACATCAGGGTCATCTCCCGCATCCTTGATCACAGTGGCCCAGGCAGTCCCGTTCTCTGCCCTGTACCCCGAATCATGAATCACAAACCTGTGTCTGCTGCCGTCGGGGAAGGGGATTTCCACGGAAGAAGCCAGAAGACAGAAGCCAGAAGTCAGACTCTGAATATCTGTAGTCTGTGTTCTGTGTTCTGTAATCTGTCTTCTGTCTTCTGTCCTCTGAAGCAGAATCATCGTCGCTGCTTTTGCCGCTGCGGCTGCGCAGGCTCCTGTTGTGTATCCTGAGCGGAGTATCTTTTTTTTCAAAACTCTATCCCCTCCCTGGCGGGGACTCCCTCGTCGGCGTAGTGCTTTATCTCCTTCATCTCTGTGACAAGGTCAGCCCTCTCCATCACCTTCTCGTCAGCGTATCTGCCGGTGAGGATCAGCTCTGTCTCAGGATGTTTCATTGCCATGAGATCAAGGATGTCCTCAGTTGTAATGAGTCCTGAGTGGGCTGCCACATTGATCTCATCGAGGATCACCATCCCATACTCCCCTGACGAGACAATCTCCCTTGCCTCCTCCAGCCCCTTCCGGGATATGGAAATCTCTTCAGCCGTGGGCTTGCGGGAGAAGATGAAGCCCGTTCCGTACTGCCGCACCTCGATAAGGTCGGCGAACCTCTCAAGGGCCTTGTGCTCGCTGCAGATCCGCGACTTGATGAACTGTCCTATGAACACCCTGAGCCCCGCGCCTGCTGCGCGCAACGCCAGGCCGAGGGCGGCTGTGGTCTTGCCCTTGCTGTTGCCTGTGTATACCTGAATGTATCCTTTTCTCATAGAGGGCTGTCTTCAAGCATTTTCAGTATCTCCCTTCTCGCCTCCCCGATGGTGAGGGGGACCTTTCCGAAAGGGAGCTTGTCCTCATGTTTGAGCTTGTAGATCAACTCTGCTATGTGGGGCAGCCTGAGCTTCACCTGGGACATCTCATCGGGAGCGGTGAGGACCTCTTCAGGCGTTCCTCCCCTGATGATCCTTCCCCTGCTCATGATGTAGAGCCTGTGGAGAAAGATGGGGACGAGGTCAACGCTGTGCGTCGCCATGACGATGGTAACGCCGTGGTCCCTGTTCAGCCTGGTGAGGAGGTCCATCATCCTGTACTCCCCCATGGGATCGAGGCCAGCCGTGGGCTCATCGAGGAGAAGGATCTCATGCCCCATTGCAAGGAGTCCTGAGATGCAGACCCTCTTCTTCTGGCCGTAGCTCAGATTGTGGATGGATTTTTTTGCGTATTCTCCCATGTCCACCGCCCTGAGGGCTTCTTCCACCCTGCGGCTCACCTCCGCCTCGGGGAAGCCCATGTTCATGGGGCCGAAGGAAACATCCTCCTGCACCGTGGGCGCAAAGAGCTGGTCATCGGGGTTCTGGAAAACAAGGCCAACCTTCCGATAGATCTCCTTGGGGCTGAGACTTTTTATCTCCTTTCCGTCGAGGGTGACCGTTCCTGTGA
>JBAZFD010000360.1:0-2719 GCA_041653575.1 Thermodesulfovibrionales bacterium | reverse complement strand
GAACGGCAGCAACTGGAACTGTAACTGCCACGACAACGGAACCGGCCTTGTCCACAACGGCACCTTCGAGGGTCCGTGGCCTATCCGTAACGTTGCTCCCTTTGATGACTTTGTGTCCGGTCCTGTGCATGAGCCCAACGGCGCAGAGCTCTATGTGACCAACTGTAAGGCCTGCCACAACGGCACCGTTGACGTAGCCAACGATATCGTTACCGGCATGACCATGGGCGGCGTCCCGACTGCGGTCCTGACCTATGACCTCACCAAGGCCCAGATTGACACAGCCATCGTCAACTTCGGCGGCCTGGGCATGGCCAGCCTCAGCTCCCTGACCGATGAGCAGAGGCAGAAGATCGCTGATGCAGTCAGGCTGTAGAGCAGTATAGTACAAACCAACAGCCGTACCGAAAGGGGTGGGATTCGTCCCACCCCTTTTTTATGGTCACTGCCCCAGGGTTTAGCCTTAGGCTCAAAACCGGCCTCTGTTCAGGGTCCTGAAGGGAATTGGTATGATCTTTACCCTTGTTTGCTGAAAAACGATAATGATATAATTAACAAATTCAGATAAAGGAGCAACTGTGGAAAAGAAAAAGACGATACTGGACAGGATTTGGGAATTCTTTGCCTCCATAAAGCTCGCCATAATTATCTTTGCAATATTATCAACAACCTCCATCGTGGGGACCATTCTTGACCAGCAGGTCATTGTGCCTGAAAAGAACCTCAGGATCCTTGCAAAGTTCTTCGGTGAGTCGGCTGCCCCCGGCATCTATAAGGTTTTTGAGTCCATGGGATTCATGGACATGTATCATTCCTGGTGGTTCCTCGCCATCCTCGTGCTCTTTGCGGCAAACCTCCTGATCTGCTCCATCGACAGGCTGCCCCATATCATGAAGCTGGTGAAGGAGCCTGCAAAGCCCCTCAGGCCCGAGCATTTCAGGGTCCCTATCATGAAAGAGATTGTCCTGAAAGGGCATGTGGAAAAGAACAAGGCTGCTGTTGCAGATGCAGTGAAGAACATGGCCGGCTTCCACCTCTCCGAGGCTGAGGACGAGGGCGGTGTTCAGCTTTTCGGTCAGAAGGGAAATTACAGCCGTCTCGGCGTCTATATAACCCATATCAGCATCCTCATCATCCTCCTCGGCGCAGTCATCGGCGTCTTCTACGGCTTCAAGGGAGGCATTGACCTGCCTGAGGGAGGATTCGTGGAGTCTGCCTACAGCATGAAGGGTGAGCCCCATCCCCTGGGGTTCCAGGTGAGGTGCGACGAGTTCGATGTGTCTTTCTACGGGCAGTCCGATATGCCCAAGGACTACAGAAGCTGGCTTACGGTCCTTGAGAACGGGAAGGAGATTTTCAGCAAGGAAATCGAGGTGAACATCCCTCTCAAGTACAAGGGGTATACCTTCTACCAGTCCAGCTACGGCCTTGTGCCCAACGGGATGAAGAACAGCGTCTTCAGGATCATGGTCACGCCCAAGGGCGGCAGCCCTGAAGAGGCACGGCTCAAGCTCGGGGACGGCTTCTCTGTTCCCGGAACGAACCTGATTGCCCGTGTGGAGGATTTTTCCCCGGCATTCACCATCGACAGGAATACCGGCCAGCCCACTACCTATGCGAACATGATGAACAACCCTGCTGCCTTTATCGGGTTCTATGAGCAGGGCAGCGACCAGAGGAAGTTCGGCCGGTGGATCCTTAAAAGATACCCGCAGACATGGACAATGGATGACGGAACGAGGCTTGAGCTCCTCGACGTGTGGGGTATCCAGTATACAGGGCTTCAGGTGAGGAAGGACCCGGGCGTCGGGCTTGTGTATCTCGGAAGCATCCTCATGGGCATCGGTCTCTTCATGGCCTTCTTCATGAGCCACAAGAAGATCTGGGTCCGGGTCCTGGATGAGAAGAACAACACCAAGGTCGTCATCGGAGCAAGCGCCAACAAGAACAAGCCTGCCCTTGAAGCAAAGATCGAGAAAATAGCGAGCTTTCTAACCAGTTCCGGTGAAGGAGGAAGATAATCATGGAGAGTTCAACCTTTTTTGGTATAGCAGAATTAGCCTACTTTATGGCCATGGTGATGTACATCACCTACCTGGCCTTCAGGAAAAACGAGATCGGTATTGTTGCAACCGCGGTGACTGCCGTGGGACTCGTCTCCCAGACGGTGGCCATTCTCATGAGATGGAAGGAGTTTGCGGAGCTTGGACAGATGGGGTTCCTGAGGGCAGCGCCCTTTACCAACCTCTATGAGTCCCTGGTATTCTTTGTCTGGTGCCTGATCATCGGGTACCTGATTATCGAGTTCAAGTACAAGACCAGGTCCTTCGGCGCCTTTGTCACACCCATAGCCGCCCTGGCACTGGCCTTCATTGACCTTACGGGCATGTCCAAGGAGATACAGCCCCTGGTCCCTGCGCTCCAGAGCAACTGGCTCCTGGCGCATGTGATTATGAGCTTCATCGCCTACTCAACCTTTGCCCTTGCCTTCAGCACCTCCCTGGTCTACCTCATCATGACCACGGAGAAGAGGACTGAGCCCTCCTATATCGTCTGGACCGTGACCTTCGGGGTGCTCATCGTAACCATAGTCGCCATGGGTCTTGACTACCTCACCTTCAAGACCGGGGTGCAGAGGCCTGAGGACCTGATCAAGGGGTTCCTCTTCAAGGCGACACTCTTCAATGAGTCGGCAGGCATCGCCATTGCAAGCTGGGTC
>JBAZFD010000359.1:0-2744 GCA_041653575.1 Thermodesulfovibrionales bacterium | reverse complement strand
GTGATCTGCCTCAATCTTCTCTCATCGGCTGAAACAATAACATCAACCTCCGGCTCCAGATCAAGCTTCAGGTCTATGCCGTGCTTCCCGGCAGTTTCCCTGAACATCAGGAGCGCTGATTCCAGGCTCTCCCTGAGACAGAAGGAGCTGATCTCCAGCTCATCCCTTCCTGCTTCCACCCTGGTGATATCCAGGATATCGTTGATGATGGACAGGAGATGCTTGCCGCTTTTTATAATGTAGCCGATATTTTTTTTCTGCTGCTCATTAAGACTGCCGGGGATCTCTTCATCCAGGATTTCGGCAAAGCCGATGACAGAGTTCAGCGGGGTCCGCAGCTCGTGGGACATGTTTGCAAGAAAGAGGGTCTTTGCCCTGTTTGCCTCCTCCATGGCATGGATCGTCACTTCAGCATTCTGGAGCAGCTTGTGTGCGGTGATATCTTCTACCACATGGATGGAAAAACGGTATCCTCCTGAGAGGTCCTGGGTTGGACAGTACCGCATCCTGTAGGTCTTGGTCTCAAAGGTCATCTCTTCCTCACCGATTTCCATAGACTGCAAGGCCTTTTTGCATCCCTCCAGGGGACCGTCGGTCCTGGGGAAGATCGCGTAATAGGGTTTATTGATGATCTCTGTAAAAGGCAGTCCTGCTGCAATGGAAAAGGCCCTGTTGGCCCTGATGATCCTGTGCTCATCATCATGGATGAAGATGGGGTCAGGGATGGCGTCGAAGGTAGCCTCCCACTCCCGCTTCGCCCTCTCTATGCTGGCCATGGCGGTCTCCAGTTCCTGTCTCTGCTGGAAGAACTGGGTCATGAGGCGGGAGATGTGACCGAATTCAGTCTTTTCATCACCGAGGCCTTTAATGCCCTCAGTATTTCCTTTGTCCAGGCTGGAGGATATCTTTTTCAGAGGCACGGTGACCCAACGGGAGAGACGGATGGAGAGGATGCCGAGGACAGAGAGGGCGAAGGCAAGGGAGAGGATTATGCTCAGAACAGAGGAGCTGTGGAACCTTGTGAGGAGCGGATCTTTTGAGTAGAAGCTAACCCATGCCACTCTCCTGTTATCCCAACCGGTGAGAGGCTGAGAGAATTGGATGACGTCGCTGTGTTTCTTTTCCCCTCCGCCTTCTCTCTCTGCTGAGATTCTGATTTCTCCCCCGGTGAGTTTCGCTATGTCGTTGATGTATTCCCTGGACCAGATTCTGCCGGCAAAAAAGTATCCCTCAGGGGCGGTTTCTCTCCTGATATCGGTTGTTGGCTGTACAGGTCCTCCCCATATCTCCATGATCCCCTGGGAGGTGTGCATGAAGTAATGGGGGAAGAGGTTTCCGGAGAGGAGGAGGCGCATTTCCTTCCGGGAAAGAGGAAGGGTATGAAGACCCTTGTCCCTGAGGGTGTTGAAGGAGTAGGCAAGGGTAAAGTCCTTTCTGTACACCCACGCGGCCTGGGCATTATAGGTTGGAAGGGAGGTGTCAATATAGTCGTGAGCCCATTTTTTGTCGATTGTCTTTACAAACCGGACCATGTCGTCCCAGAAGGAATAGTCATAGACAAGCGCCTGTAATGTCTTTCCCTTTGTTGCGACAATTGCGGTGAGATCTGATTTTTTGTCCTTTTCCCTCTCCTGGAGGATTATGCTTTCCTGCCTCTCCTGGTAATACCAGAGCAGGGTAATCCCTCCGAGGAAGAGTATGACAATGCAGAAGATAAGGGCCGTTATTCGTGTCTGTACCTTCATGGCATCAGGTAGCTTTGAGAGTCGTGGTGACGGGCAGGGTATTCATTCCTTGATTATAGGGGTGCAAGGATTAAATTAGTCATAACAGCAGCATATGCTGCCTGGCTGGGTTTTTTCAGGCTGTAATGGTATGATGAAAAGCGGTATGGAACAGCAGTCACAGCGGGTCATTGTGGGCATGAGCGGCGGGGTGGATTCCTCTGTCACCGCCTTCCTCCTGAAAGAGCAGGGGTATGAGGTGGAGGGGGTAAGCTTCATCCTCTATGAGGCCCGGATGAGGAACGTCCTTTCGGGCTGCTGCTCCCTTTCAGCGATTGATGATGCCCGAAGGACCGCAGAGCATCTGGGCATACCCCACCGCGCCCTGGACCTGAGGAATGAGTTTACAGAAAAGGTGATAGAGCCTTTTATTGACGCCTATTCCAGGGGTTTCACCCCCAATCCCTGTATCCTCTGCAACCGATATATAAAATTCCCCTATCTCCTGAAGGCTGCTGATGAAAGCGGGGGAGGTTTTATTGCCACCGGGCATTATGCGAGGGTGGAGAGAGGAGAGAAGACAGAAGTCAGAAGTCAGAGCACAGAAAAGGTCTTTCTTGAGAAAGGTGTTGATCCGAGGAAGGATCAGTCCTATGTCCTTGCCATGATATCCAGGCAATGCCTTGACCGGCTTGTACTCCCCCTGGGAGGGATGAGCAAGGATCAGGTGAGACAGATCGCGCGGGAGCTTTCACTCCCTTCTGCAACGAGACCGGAGAGCCAGGAGATCTGTTTTGTAGAGAATAATTATACCGCTTTCCTTGAAGGGCTCACCGGCGACTCAGCAGGCCCGGTCATCCATGCCGGGACAGGTACTGTTCTGGGAAGACATGGGGGGATACACCTCTTTACGATCGGTCAGAGGAAGCGGCTGGGTGTCTCCTCCCCTGAGCCTCTTTTCGTGATCAGCCTTGATCCTTCACAGAACGCTGTTTATGTGGGCCCCAGGGAGATGGCCAT
>JBAZFD010000358.1:0-2754 GCA_041653575.1 Thermodesulfovibrionales bacterium | reverse complement strand
AAGACCTTCCTCGCCCTCGGCCTCAGCCTGAGGCTCGCCGAGGAGGGGTACAGGGTTGGATATTGCAAGCCACTGGGAAAGACACCGGTGAAGAAAGGCCGCGACGTTTTCGACGCCGACGCTGTCTTTATCAAGGAGGCCCTCTCCCTCCCCGAGCACCTCCAAGCCATCTCCCCCTTTGTCCTCACCTTCGAGTCCCAGAACCTCCTCCTTGAGGGGAAGCTGAAGGGGCTGAAGGGGAGGGTGATTGAGGCCATCCGCTCCCAGGAAGACAGGGACGTGGTCATCGTCGGCGGCCCCGGTGACTTATTTGAGGGAGCCTCCCTGGAGATAGACCCCCTCAGCCTCATGGAGGAGATGGAGGCAAAAGCCGTCGCCGTCGAGGCCTGGATGGGCGACGTTTCTGTAGACAGCCTCCTTGGGATGAAGAGACTTCTGGGTGAGGGATTCGCCGGGGGGATAATCAACAAGGTCCCCAAGAGCGCCGTGGCTCACGTACAGAAGAGGGTGAGGCCCTTCCTTGAGGCGCGGGGGGTGAGGGTCCTCGGCGTCTTCGCCAAGGACACACTCCTTGAGGCTATCTCCGCGAGGGAGCTCAATGAGATTCTCAACGGCAAGATCCTCTGTTGCGAGAGCGGACTTGACGAGTACGTGGAGCACTTCCTGATAGGGGCCATGGACGTGGACAGTGCCCTGAACTACTTCAGGAGGACACCCAACAAGGCGGTGATCACCGGAGCCCACAGGACGGACATTCAGCTTGCCGCCCTGGAGACCTCCACAAGATGTCTCATCCTTACCGGCGGCCTCCACGTGAACGCCATGGTTGTGGGCAAGGCCCAGGCCCTGGGAATCCCCATCATCTCCGTTGCCTCGGACACCTTCACTACCATAGACACCATAGAGTCAGCCATTGGCAAGACCAGGATCAGGGAAAAGGGAAAGATCGAGAGGATCAGGGAGCTCATGAAAAAGGAATTCGACCTGGAGGGTTTCCTGAAGGCGGCGAGGGTGCGTTAACTGCCACGGTAAAGTGTAGAGCAAGAGAGATCTCTTACAACCTAAGTTTATTGGGAAGGAATAATAATGGCGAAAGTAATAGTCTCGACAGTTTTTAAGACTACGGGTCAACCCACTGCAACCTATGTAAAGCGTGAGCAAGGTGCCTATGAAAAAAGACTGCTGGCTGGACTGGAGTCAAAAGGACGTCTTTGCTTGATAACCGGACCGTCTAAAACTGGAAAGACAACGCTTTATAGCCAAGTCCTACAAGACATAGGAAGCGTACCAATTGTAGTTCGGTGCGACAATCAGCTTGCGACAGAGGAGTTTTGGGCGCGAGCACTAGAAGGTATTGATTTCGAGAGGATAAATTCTAAGAGTAACGCCAAAGAGACTGAAATTACTGGAACTGGAAAGATCGGAGCGACAATGGGATGGGCTTGGTTAGCTGGAATCATTGGGGAGGTTTCCCTTGGCATCAAGAAGACCATGAACGAAAACGAAATCCGAGAGCGAATACTCGCCAAGCCCTCACCGCAACATCTAATACCTGCTTTAAAGAATTTACCAGTCATTCTTGTTGTTGAAGATTTTCATTATCTCTCTGAATCAACTCAAACAACAGTCTTTCAGCAGTGGAAGGCGTTTATTGATAACGAAGTATCAGTGGTCGTTGTAGGCACTACGCATCATGCTGTTGACCTTGCAAGAGTGAATAAGGATTTGCTCGGACGAATCACTCAGATTGAATTGGATAGATGGGCCACTGATGATCTGGAAAAGATAGCTCAGCAGGGATTTCAATATATGAGAATCGAGGTCCCTGACTTTATTTCGCGGGAACTTGCAAGGGAGGCGGTCGGCCTTCCTATAATAATGCAAGATTCCTGTCGACAGCTTTTTTTTGATAAAGGCCTACAGGAGGTAACGGAAGGCCACTCTTTTAATTTCGAGAAGGAGGATGCCTATTTTGCTCTTCATAATGTGGCCGTCTCGAACTACGCTCAATTGGAAGCCTTATATGAACGACTTAAAACTGGACCTCGGAAGAGAGCACGGAAGTACGAAACATATGAGTTTGTCCTATCGGCGTTTGCCAAGGATCCCTTGACGTTTTGCTTGAGACGACACGAGATAGACGAGAGATTAGACAAGATGAAGATACCACTTGAGCACCGTCCGCCAGCACAATCAATAAATAGTACATTAAAGGCGTTATCTCATTTTCAGAGCCTAAATGGGCTGGAACTGCTCGAGTGGCGTGAGAAAGACCAAAAGCTTTATATTGTCGAGCCTACATTTCTGTTCTACTTAAGGTGGCGAACCAAGCGTAATAGACCGCCAACTATTGCCGACACGATTGCGACGATCTTGGCTTCCTTCGAACAGATAAGCCAACAACTACAAGGCATAGCCAAAAAAGGGAAATAGCCTATTAGAAACTGTTGGTTTGCGTCTTGAGTTTAATCATTTGTGGTGGAAGTGTGGGGGCCTCCTGATAAAGGTCAGTGACGGAAAGGTCATCTATAGAAACATTGTGGTTCTGGAAATCCTGGCAGGGCTTTTTTTCTTGCGGCTGTTTGGCAATCAGACAGGGCCTTGGACAAAAGCGGGATCGGGGATCCTGAGAGGTTCAGTTTCTGGAACCAGATTACTGGTATCTCTTTTTATGACTTTCTCTTCGTCTGGCTGACAAGCCGAAAGGAGAATCACAATGAAGCCAATTGACAGTTCCGGCAGGCGGCAGGTTGA
>JBAZFD010000357.1:0-2755 GCA_041653575.1 Thermodesulfovibrionales bacterium | reverse complement strand
GGGGGGATGAGGCCCCGACAAAAGAGCTGCGCGATCCCAAAGAGCTGCGCGATCTGCTCCGCAGCATAAGCAGGGAAGGGGACCTTGGGGCGCAGCTCAGGAAGGCTGCATCAGAGCTCCTGACGGAAGAGGAGCAGGCCCGTGTGGACCTTCAGCGGCTCGGGCTCTGGACAGGGAGTCTTGAAGAGATCGAGTCCCTTGCAGCGCCCTCTCCTGAGACCATGGAGAGGTTCATCCAGGGCTTCAGCAGGAACGGCTCTGTCATGGAGAGGAACCGGACAGGGACAGAAGAGGTCAGGCAGGCTATTGCAAAGACAGGGGCGCAGCTTGAGTCCCTCCAGCTGGAAGGGAATGTCCCCACCGAGGCTGACCTCGACGCAGCCCGCCGCCGCCGCGAAAGGGGCTGGCAGCTGGTCCGCAGGGCATGGCTTGAGGGAGGTGTGACAGAGCTTGAGGTGAATGCCTATGCCGCCGGTGAGCCGATCGACAGGTCCTATGCGCAGAGTGTGGTCAGCGCCGACGAGATCGCTGATCGTCTCCGCCGTGAGGCGGAAAGGGTGGCCAGGAAGGCTGCCTGTCTTGCCGGGCTCAAAGGCCTGGAAGGGGACCTGAAGCGGCTGGAGGAGGAGCGTCAGTCCCTGAAGGAAGGGCAGCAGGCCCTCTCTGAGGACTGGAGCAGGCTTTGGGAGGGGACCGGGATAGCTCCCCTTCCCCCTGAGGAGATGAAGGGCTGGGTTGCCAGGCAGGAGACGCTTGCACTGAAGGTCCGGAAGATACGGGCTGCCCGCCGTGAAGCTGAGGGCCTGGAAGAGACCATCCTGAAGCACCGGAAAACGCTGTTAACAGCCTTTTCCGGTCTGGGGGAATCCATAAAAGGACAGGAGAGCCTGGGCTTTCTCCTGGAAAAGGCTGAAGAGATTACGGAGCGCATTGAAGGGGAGCGGAACAGGGCGGAGCTGCTCAGAAAGAACATCAGGGAGCGCGAAAAAGAGCTTGCCCGGCAGCAGGAAGAGGAAGCCCTTTTGTCAGCTGACCTCGCGGGCCTGAGGTCCGAATGGGGAGAGGCTGTAAGGCCCCTCGGGCTGGATGAGTCAGCCTCGCAGCCTGTTGCTGCCGCTGTGCTCAGGAGGAACCAGGAATTTTTTGTGAGATTTGACCAGATTAATGACTTCAGTCAGAGGATTGAAGCCATGGTGAAGGAGCGCGATCTCTTTGCCGGAGAGGTAAAGGCTTTCTGCTCTATCGTTGCCCCTGATATGGAAGCCATGCCGGTTGAGATTGCAGTGGCTGAGCTGCATGAGAGGCTCGGTAGGGCGCAAAAGGATTCAGCCAGACAGAGCGTGCTCACAGGAACGTACCATGCAGCGGTGAAGGAGTTTCAGGAGGCCCAAGAGAGGGTGGCTGAAATGGAAGGCCGTCTTGCAGAAATCTTCCGCAGGGCTGCCTGTTCCACAGAAGAGGAGATCCGGGAAAGAGAGGAGCGGTCAGCAGATGCCCTTAGTCTTGAGGCAGAGATCAGGAATTTCCACGGGCAATTGCTGATCTACACCTCAGGCGGCACTGTGGACGACCTCATCGGCGAGGCTGAAGGCGTTGACAGGGATTCCCTGCCCGGAGAGATCAGCCGGACAGACCAGAGGATTGCCGAGATGGTGGCTGAAATCTCTGAGCTTGATCAGACCATCGGGAGCGAGAGGAAAGAGATAGAGCGGATGGATGGCAGCTCTCGGGCAGCTGAGGCGGCTGAAAAGAACCAGGAGCTCCTTTCCCAGCTCCGTGATGCGGCTGAACATTACCTCAGGCTCAGGATGGCTTCATCCCTGCTGCACAGTGAGATCGAACGGTACAGGACAGCAAACCAGGGGCCGATTCTCACAAGGGCGAGCGGGCTCTTCTCCATGCTCACCCTGAATTCCTTTTCAGCGCTGAAGACCGAATACACCTCCGACGACAGGCCGGTACTGGCAGGGCTGCGTTCCAACGGGGAGATTGTCCATTCCACCGGGATGAGCGAAGGGACCTGCGACCAGCTCTACCTTGCCCTGCGGCTGGCAAGCCTTGAAAAGCACCTTGCCGAGAGCGAACCCCTGCCTTTCATCCTCGATGATATTCTCATACACTTTGACGACGCCCGCTCCAGGGCAGTCCTGAAGGCCCTCTCCCAGCTCTCAGGCCGGATGCAGGTCATCCTCTTCACCCACCACAGCCACATCGTTGACCTTGCCGAAAGCGTGGTCTCCCCTGACATGTTGCAGATCAGCAGGCTGCCCCTGGCATAGGAAATGGGAGATCCCTGGCGGTTTTTCCCCTGGCCAAGTGATTGATAGAAGAGGTATATCATGCTACTATCATGTATCGACCGGAAAATATTGTGGGGAGGCGTGCAATGACTGAAGAGAGATCAACAATCCATGTTGAGCCTGGGGATCAGGAGGCGAAGAAGCTTGCCTTCATCATCTATGCGCTCTACGCCGCTGCGTTGTTCATCGGCATCACCAGCATAGTAGGCATCATCATGGCTTATGTCACAAGGGAAAGGGTGGCCGGAACCTGGGTTGAGAGCCACTACATCTGGCTGATAAAGACCTTCTGGATCTCTCTGGCAGTCGGCATAGTGGGTGTCATATCCCTGATAGTCGGCATTGGGTTTGTTATTCTCGGAGCAGGCCTGATCTGGTACATCTACCGCATAGTGAAAGGCGGTTGGTATCTCTACGAGAACAGGGCCATGTAGAATCTGACGTAAAGCCCCTTT
>JBAZFD010000356.1:0-2762 GCA_041653575.1 Thermodesulfovibrionales bacterium | reverse complement strand
AGCAGCCCGCCTCCACAAGAAACTCCATATCCCGGTGATTATCTCCAGCGGACAGGTGTTTGCCGACATCCCCTCAGAGGCGCCGGTTATCAGGCGCATCCTCATGGATCTTGATGTTCCTGCGGACAAAATTATCCTGGAAGTCAGGAGCAGGGACACCTGGGAGAATGCCCTGTACAGCAAGGAGATCTGCGAAAAGCAGGGGTTCAGGCATATCATCCTTGTCACCTCTGCCTACCACATGAAACGGTCTGTCCTCAGCTTCAGGAAGGCTGGAGTGACTGTAATTCCCTTTCCGGCGGCCTTTCATACCGCTGCAGGGGACAAAGATCAGAGATGGCCGGATTACCTTCCCAGTGTCTCAGCGTTTCTGGACAGCTATGCCGCGCTGCATGAATACATGGGGATGCTCTTTTACAGAAGGGCATACTGAGGTCCTTCACATTCCCCACGGATATGGGTTATCATAGTCGCCTGAGGAAACATGGAAAACAAGCGAATATCGATTGAAGAAGCAGCAAAACTTATAAAGCTCCTTGTCCTTGATGTGGATGGAGTTCTCACCGACGGCTCAATCATCCTTGATAATGAGGGAAACGAGTTCAAATCCTTTCATGTGAGGGACGGCCACGGGATCAAGATGCTCGGCAAGGCCGGTATTCCTGTGGCGATCATCACCGGCAGATACTCAAAGGTCGTTGAAAGAAGGGCGCATGAACTTGGCATCAGTGAGGTCTACCAGAAATGCCATATCAAGACCGTTGCCTACGAGGAGCTCCTTGCAAAGACAGGGGTTTCCGACAGCGAGGTGGCCTATATAGGAGATGATGTCGTCGATATCCCCCTCTTTAAGAGAGTGGGGCTCCCCGTTGCCGTGGCCGATGCCGATGACGAGGCAAAGGCTGAGGCTGCCCTCATTACACAGGCAAGGGGAGGTCGCGGCGCAGTACGTGAGATCTGCGAACTCCTCATGAAGGCGCAGGGAAAATGGGAAGGGATCATCAGTGACTACCATCAGATTTAACGTACCCACAATCCTCACCTTCAGCAGGATTGTCCTTATCCCTTTCTTCCTCATCATCACGCCCAAATCCCCGCTCATGGGGATACTCATATTCCTCATCGCCTCGGTGACCGACTTTCTTGACGGCTACCTGGCAAGGAGATCGGGGCAGATAACGAAGTTCGGGATCATCCTTGACCCCATTGCAGACAAGTTCCTTGTCATCTCAGCCCTCATACTTCTGGTGGATATGGTAAAGATACCTGCCTGGGTGGCAATAGCCATTATCGTGCGGGAGTTTGCGGTGACTGCCCTGCGGGTGGTTGCCCTTTCCAAGGACATCGTCATTCCTGCTGAAACAGGGGGGAAGCTGAAAACTACAGCCCAGATGGTCTCGATCATTCTCCTCCTTCTTCCTGGGGATTTCATCGGCTTTGACTTTTACGACGCAGGCATTGTCCTCATGTATATAGCCCTTGTCCTTGCCATGGTCTCGGGCGTCAAATACACCATCTCCTTCTGGAAGCGGTTTCAGTGGCAGGATTGACTGTGGTTGAAGCAGTATTTCTCCTGATCGCCTTTGTCATAGGCTCCATCCCCACAGGGTTCCTCATCGGAAAGGCCAAAGGGATTGACCTGCGGACCGTCGGAAGCGGGAACATCGGGAGCACCAATGCCATGAGGGTGCTCGGCAAGGAGGCTGCGCTCCTGACCCTCATCGGCGATATTGCCAAAGGATCTATGGCTGTCGGTCTTGCCCAGGCTGTGATGCGGTGGGGCTTGGTGGAAATAACTCTTGAGCCGGTCCTGTTCCAGGGCTTCATGGGTATCGCATCCATCATGGGCCACTCCTTCTCCATCTTCCTGAGATTCAGGGGAGGGAAAGGGGTCGCCACCAGTCTCGGCGCTCTTCTGTTATTTTCTCCCTATGTGGCGCTTTTTACTGCCACCATCTGGCTCACATCTGCCAGGTGGACGCGCATATCCTCCCTCAGCGCTCTCATAGCCTTCGGTCTCCTGCCTGGGAGTTTTTACCTTCTTGACTATTCACCGGAGAAGGTGCTCATGGCTACGGCCATCACCTTCCTTGTCTATATACGACACACATCCAATATCCTGCGTCTCTTCAAGGGCGAGGAAAAGAGGATGGGGGAAAAGTCCTGATGAAAGGAAGGGCGGTTGTCCTGCTCAGCGGCGGCGTTGATTCAGCTACCACAGCAGCCATAGCCAGGGCCGAGGGTTACGAGATATACGCCCTGAGCTTCGATTACGGACAGAGGCACGACAGGGAGCTTGCCTCGGCCCGGAAGGTTGCTGAGGCCCTGGGGGCAAAGAAACACCTCGTCATGGGGTTCGACATGAGAGGCATAGGCGGCTCGGCCCTTACAGCGGAGATAGCAGTGCCCAAAGACAGAGCCCAGAAGTCAGGAGTCAGGAGTCAGAAGTCAGAAGGGAAAATCCCGAGTTCTGAATTCGGGATTCTGAATTCTCCAATCCCTGTCACCTACGTTCCTGCGCGGAACACCATTTTTCTTTCCTTTGGACTCTCCTGGGCTGAGGTGCTGGAGGCGCCCTGCATCTTCATCGGTGCAAACGCGGTGGATTACAGCGGCTATCCTGACTGCCGGCCTGAGTATTTGAAGGCCTTTGAGGCAATGGCGAATCTGGCAACGAAGGTTGCTGTTGAGGGAAAGCTCAGGTTTAGAATCGAGGCGCCTCTGCTGTACATGACAAAGGGTGAGATCATCAGGAAGGGCAC
>JBAZFD010000355.1:0-2767 GCA_041653575.1 Thermodesulfovibrionales bacterium | reverse complement strand
CCCTTCTCGTTGCGGAAGTTATTGTGTATCTCTGCTGTTGAGCCGTCGAGGCTGAGGGATACGATCCTGATGCCTGCGTCCTTGATCTTTGCGCAGATCTCATCAGTGACCAGCATGCCGTTTGTGGCGAGGCACATCCTGAGACCCTTGTCTGTGCCGTACCGTGCGATCTCAAAGACATCTTTCCTCAGGAGGGGCTCCCCGCCTGAAAGGACGATCACAGGCTTTGCGTATCCGGCAATATCGTCTAAGAGGCGGTAGGCCTCCTCTATAGAAAAATCGGGGTGTCCCTGGATCTCCATCTCTGATGAGGAGCGGCAGTGGACACACTTCAGGTTGCATCTGCGGGTAATCTCCCAGGCTATCCATTTCGGTGAAAATTCCATGGCTGTTATTATACCCGAATCAGGGTGAAAAGTCCCTTCTCCGGGCCTATTCCTCCTCTTCCGGTGTATTGTTTTCCTGGATCAGCACGGCTGATCCCTCCCTCGCCGGGCTCTCCCATATCCTTGTCTCCACCTCATGAAGGAGAGGAGCGAGGGAGTCGGGCTCCAGGGCTGATACGGCAACGGCATTATACCTCTGGGTGATGAAGGCAGCCTCATCAGGAGAGACCTTGTCCGCCTTGTTGAAGACCATCACCCGCGGCTTGTCGAGGATCTTCAGGTCCCTGAGGATGTTCTCCACAGAACCGATCTGTGACTCGAAACGGGCGGCGGATATATCCACCACATGGAGGAGAAGGTCAGCATCCTCCAGCTCCTCCAGAGTCGCCTTGAAGGCTGCCATGAGGTCCTTCGGCAGGTCCCTGATAAAACCGACGGTGTCGGTGATGATGATCTCCCTTTCGTGGGGGAATCTCAGCCTCCTGCTCGCCGTATCGAGGGTGGCGAACATCTTGTCCTCAACAATGGTGGAGCTCCTGGTAAGGGTGTTCAGAAGGGTAGACTTCCCGGCGTTGGTGTATCCGATGATGGAGACGATGGGAACCCTCTTCTCCACCCTCCTCTGTTTCCTCTGCCTCCTGGCCTCACTGAGGGTATCCAGCTCCTTCTCCAGCCGGGAGATCTTGTCCCTGATCCGCCGCCTGTCTATCTCCAGCTTCATCTCTCCCGGCCCCCTGCCACCGATGCCGCCCATAAGACGGGACATGGCCGTCCCCTTTCCGGAGAGCCTGGGAAGGGCGTACTTCAGCTGGGCCAGCTCCACCTGAACCTTGCCGTCGCGGCTGTGGGCGCGTCTGGCAAAGATATCTAGGATGAGCTGTGACCGGTCAATGACCTTCAGCTCCGTTGTCTCAGCAATGGCCCTGATCTGCGAGGGGCTCAGGTCCTGGTCGAAGATCAGGAGGGTGGCTCCCTTTTCCATGGCGTTGATCACGATCTCCTTCAGCTTTCCCTCACCGAGGAGATACCTGGGGTTTGACTCCCTCAGCCTCTGGATCACCCTGTCGAGGACAACCACCTCGCTGGACTGGGCAAGCTCGGCGAGCTCATCCATGGTCTCTTCCAGCTCATACCGGGGCTTCTGTGATGCGCTCACCAGGATCGCCCTCTCACGCCTGTCGTCCTGGCCGATGAGCCTCTCACGCTCCATCTCCTCTTCCAGGGACCTGACAAAGGACCTGAAGTCCAGATCAAAACTGTGAAAGGGTGAGGTGATGGTCTCATGTCTCTTTGCCGAGCCCTGGGGCATGAGGTGGGCAGCGTACATGGTCTGGGGGAGCTCATCCCTGATGCTTATGGCTGCGAGCATGTCGAACCTCAGGAGGGAAAGGTCAGTGATGTCCTCGTCATTGAGAGGCTCCTCCTTCAGGTGGGTGTGGATGAACCTGAGCCCTCTCAGGGCCTTTCTTCCCAGGGGGTACTCATCCAGGCCTGGGATGAAGACGCTCCTTGCGTCACCAACGATCACATGGGTTATCACGCCATCCCGTGAGGCGATGACACCAACCTGTCTCCCTATTTCAGAAGAGAGCATGGTGATATACCGGGCAAGCTCAGCCGTTATGAGACTGGCAGGAGGGATCCTTCGCCTGTAGACCTTTTCCAGCGCGTCAATAGCGCCCTTTTTCAGACCAGATGTATTTCCGTAAACCGTTGCGATAGGAGCCTCCTTAAAGGGGATCTGTGCTTGACATCAATTATGCCTTTTCCCCTATGGAACTCACCCGGCGGTATCCATCAAGGAAACTGCAGGCCGACCTTCGCCCGGCCTCGCTTCATTGTATCAGAGGGGCATTTTTCTTGACAACAAACAACCTCTATCCATCCATGTCTTTGCAAGTAAAGTCATTTCCGGCGTAGGCACGCTCCGCCCAAAATCCGCCTACCCTGGCGAGGATAGAGGGACCTTAAACTTACTCATCCTTGAAGGGCCATATCATACCCTATTGACATACCGTTTTCATCTGTATTTTCAGACAGTTTCCGACCATTTTATTGACTCCACCTTCTTTTGTCCCTATAATTGAAAAAACTATGAAATAGGCGCAAAAAAAGAATTTCAACATACCGGCAGGAGAGGATAATGATGAAAAAACTTATAAGAACGTCACTTGGATATGCCATCGCATTGATCTGCCTTGCTGCATACTCAGGAGTATCCTATGCAACAAGGTCTGACGCCCCTACAAGTCAGGTTGCGCCTGATGTTAAGGTTAAAGTTGAAAAAGCGCTCAAGGCACTTGGCGCGGAAATCACCAGAAAAGAGCCTGTGGACGCTAAATCCGCCTTTGCGCTGCTTACAGCGCACCTGGGCAAAAATT
>JBAZFD010000354.1:0-2769 GCA_041653575.1 Thermodesulfovibrionales bacterium | reverse complement strand
GCCATGAACAACGCCATCTACAACTGCGAGAGGTTCGGTATCCACTTCACCGCCTCGCCGCGGTTTGCAGACATGCTTCTCGTCACGGGGCCTGTTACGCACAACATGGAGATCGCCCTCAGAAGGACCTATAACGCCACCCCATCGCCCAAGCTCGTTGTGGCTGTGGGAGACTGCGGCTGCAACGGCGGTATCTTCGGCGAGAGCTACGCCTCCCTTGGCGGCATAGACAAGGTGATCCCTGTTGACGCCGTCATCCCCGGCTGCCCCCCAACACCTGCCGCCCTGCTCCAGGGGATTCTCCTGGCTTTGGAGGGCAAGGGGTACAAAAATAATGGAAGATGTAAGAAGGAAGAGGGAAGATAGTCTGCCTGCCCAGTATTTCAGGGCAGGGGCCGGGGCGGTCATCATCAATGAGGCAGGTTTGGTTCTGGCCCTTGAGCGGGCCGATCTGCCCGGAGCCTGGCAGCTTCCCCAGGGCGGGCTTGATGAAAAAGAAGAGCCTCTTGAAACAGCATACAGGGAGGCTTCAGAGGAGACAGGCATTCCTGGAAAAAAGCTTGAGCTCCTTGATTCCCTTCCTGAGCCTCTCGCCTATGAGCTCCCATTCGGACTGAGGACCGGAAAGACAGGCCGGGGTCAGGTCCAGTACTGGTTTCTCTTCAGGTTTAACAGCAGCGATGAGGCGATTGATATCCTGGGCGGAGGAGAGTTCCGCGCCTGGCAGTGGATGCCTTTTTCAAAGCTGACCGAATCAGTTGCTGAGTTCCGAAGACCGATCTATCTCCGCCTTGCAGAAAGATTCAAAGCCTATCTTTCCCCTCTTTAAGAAATAAGCCCTTACTTTGTCTCCTGTCCCCTCTTTGTCTTGTGACACTTGAAGCACTCAAACTTGGGAGGATGCTCCTTTTTCAGGGGCTGTTCCTTGTCAGGTCCGTGGCAGCTCATGCATACCTCTTCACTGGCGATTCCCTTGTGGATGGGATTGTCGGGAATCCTGGGGAACTTTTTCCCTGATATCGAGTAAAGGAGCCCGACGATGGCGAGGACAAAGATGACAAAACCGATTGTCTTTTTCATCTGAGAATTGTACCACAGAGGAAAGAGCTGTTCAAACATGCCGCACTGCCGTCATTCCCGCTTGCCGGGAAGCCTTCTGAAAAAAGCCAAAAGGATGCCGGACAAGCTGGCATGACAGACTGCTCTTCATTTGCCTCATCCCTATGTTTTTTCTCTTTCTTGACAGTCAGTTAGTTATCTGCTACCGTTTTTCTTAAGACCATAACAGGAGGAAAGAACCATGAAGGCCGATGCCCGGACAGAGGGAGAGATTATGGCCATGCTGAGGGATTTCACTGATGCCTATGAGAAGAGGGATATGGAGCGACTCCTCTCATGCTTTGCACCGGACCCTGATGTGATGATAATAGGGACAGGCCCGGATGAAAAGAGGGTCGGACCTGGGGAGATCAGGGCTCAGGTTGAGCGGGACTGGCAGCAGTCTGAGAGCGTGAGGCTGGAGTTCGGAAGGACATCCATATCCGCATCGGGTTCTATTGCCTGGGTGGCCGCTGACCTGACCTTTCATGCCCAGGCAGAGGGAAAGCGGATAGTGATGACAGGAAGGCTGACGGCGGTGCTGGAGAAAAGGGGAGACCGGTGGCTCTGGATGCTCTCTCACTTCTCAGTGCCTGCCGGGGGGCAGGCTGAAGGTGAGTCCTTCCCTGGAGAATGAATGGTGATCCTGTCGGGTAGTGAGCTTGCCGAATCCATGGATGCCCTGATTAATCGGGGCATAAGGCGAGTTGATTGTAAAACCTTAATGCAAGGAGGCGCTTTATGGAAGACGCAATGAAGAGACATGGGGCATTCAGCTGGAATGAGCTTATGACCACAGATCCGGCTGCGGCAGTAAAATTCTACTCGGAGCTCCTGGGGTGGACCTCGGAGAAATTTCCTGCTGAGGGGATGGAGTACATCGTCGTAAAGACCGGAGACAAGGAGATAGGCGGCATCATGGGAATGCCGCCGGGCGTTGAGGGCGTCCCTCCCCACTGGGGAGCCTACATCACTGTAGATGATGTGGACGTGTCAGCCAGGAAAGCAGAGGAGCTGGGCGCCAGGATTATCGTCCCTCCCATGGACATCCCCAAAGTAGGCCGATTCTGTACCTTCGCAGACCCCCAGGGAGCGGTCATTTCAATCATCAAGTACGTTCCCATGTGAGCAGGCGTTAAGACCAGGGGGCAGGCAAATCAGGCAATGCCTGCCCCTTTTGAGGGGCTATAATTCCGAAGCTAAACCCCCGGCTACGCCGGGAAGAATGGCAAAAGCTATGCTGAAGTATTTGAAAAATAAACGCTCCCAACTTAGGATAGCCGCTGGTCAGTTTCAGTGGCAAGGATCCAAGAAAGGAGCGAAAGGTGAAAAGAAGTTTAGCACATACGGTATGGGAATGTAAGTATCACGTGGTATGGGTACCGAAGAAGCAGCGCAAAGTGGTATATGGGAAGCTGAGGAAGGAGATAGGGCAGATATTACGGAGGTTATGCGAGTACAAGGGGATAGAATTGATAGAAGGGAACGCGTGTATAGACCACATACATATGTGTATAGCGATACCGCCAAAGTATGCGGTTTCCACGGTGATGGGGTATCTGAAGGGGAAAAGCTCGATGATAGTGGTTCTTCCGTAGAATTTGTGGGAATGAAAAGGAGCTGACGGAGGAATAAAACAGAGCATCCCGCCTTCAAGGCTGTCATAATGGA
>JBAZFD010000353.1:0-2773 GCA_041653575.1 Thermodesulfovibrionales bacterium | reverse complement strand
TCGACACTGAGCTGAAAGAGGTAATCAGGAACCTTGCCGCTGAGACAGGCGAGAACCTCATCACCGACGATACGGTCCAGGGGCTCATCTCGGTGAAGTACGACAACCTCCCCCTTGAGAAGGTCCTGAGGATGGTCCTCTCCGTTGGCGGATACACCTTCAAGCGGATGGACGGCTATTACCTCATCGGCTCTGCGGACCCCCGCAGCCCGTTATACAACTACCTCAGCAAAACAGTCTATCTGAAACCAACCTTCCTGAAGGCAAAGGAGATAGCAAAGCTCATATCTCCTGCCTTTGTTCCCTCCATTCAGATCCATGAAGAGAGGAATATGCTCACTATCACCGCCTCCCCCCAGGTTGTGGAGCGCATCCTGATGGATATAGAGAGGATAGACAAGATGCCCCGTCAGGTTGTCCTTGAGGCCCTTGTGGTGGAGCTCTCATCGGAGGCCAGGAGGAGCCTCGGCATAGACTTCAGCGGACAGAGCGGGAAATATGCAGGCAGCATGAAGGACCTGGATATTATCTTCAACTATTCCAGCGCAGGCTTCGGGCTTCGTGATCTCACCGCGAAGATCCACGCCCTTGTCAAGGACGGAGAGGCCTCAGTCAGGGCCAAGCCCAGGGTGACCACCATGGACGGCGAAGAGGCGAAGATAGACATCACCCAGGAGCAGTACATATCCCTGACCTCAGGCCCTGTGACATACCCCTATACGACGATCCAGACCATCAAGGCAGGGATCGTGATGAATATCCAGCCCTACATCTCCGACGACAACTCTATCCTCGTCAAGATAAACCCCGCTGAGGTGAGCGATTTTGTGGAGACCGACAACCAGGGACTTCCTGTGATCAACAGGCGGTCCGTGCATACCACCGTTGTTGTCAGGGACAACGAGACCATTGCCATCGGCGGGCTCATCAAGAAGCGGGAGCTCGACAAGATCTCCAGGGTCCCTGTGCTGGGGCACATCCCCATACTGAATTTCTTCTTCAGCAAGACGGAAAAGGCCTCTGAGGATACGGAGATCCTTATCCTGATAACCCCGAAGATCCTCAATACTGAAAAGCAGCATGGAGCAGTTGCAGGCTGATGAATAATGGCCTCCCCTTCCAGTATTAGAACCTTTGTACAATTGTTTCGGCCCCTGCCCTTTCGTATACTAAAACTCGAAGCAGTGATCCTTTGTGATGGTAGGGAGATATGGGGTAACATTTTTTCCGGGTGCCGGAACCCATCCTGCCGGTTATCAGGAGATAATGAAAACAGTTCTGATAGTAGATGACGAGGAGTCCATTCTCTCCGTCATCACCGAATACCTGGCCATGCGCGATGAGGAACTTGCTCTCCTGACCGCCACAGACGGCAAAAAAGCGATGGAGATCATGCAGTCCTCAGCCTCCATTGACCTGGTCATAACAGACCTCAGGATGCCTGTCATGGACGGCTTTGAGCTCATCCGGTATATGGCCGTGAGACATCCGGAAACGCCTGTTATCGCCATGTCCGGAACTGATCCCGGAAGAGTAGAAGCGCTGGACATCGGAAATCCTTTCCGTTACATAGAAAAGCCCTTTCTCTTTGAGGACCTTGCCATGATGGTCGAGGGATTAATCTGACAATGAGGTGTGCCTTGAGTTCTTCCACGGTGAGGAGTTCCGGATCTGCACAGAAATAGCGGGAATCGCTCCTGAAGGGAAGTTCCAGCTGAAGAGCATTGCAGGGAAGGTTGAACAGAAAACAAGTGATGCAAAGAGATGCAAAGAAGAGATGTTGGTTTGATAAAGCGGTATTACAACTTTGGTACAATTGTTTCGGCCTCTGCCTTTCCGTATACTAAAAGCCGAAGAGGAAAGCGTTTATCTCTCCTCCCTTTTACCCTCTCCCATCCCTGGGAGAGGGTGGCCCCCCAAAAAAAACTTCAGCATTATTTCTGAACCGCTTGCCGCTGTTTTGACTATTTCTGCATTACATCCTGGGGGAATCTCTCCATCTTTCTCTCTTCCCTTGTCATGCCCATCTCGTTGAGCTCTTGCTGGACCTTCTGGAACTGGATGGTCCTGAGGTGTTCCCTGCACCTCTCGATCTCCTGGGGGGTCTGCGCGCCGTAGACGCACTCGCGTGTCTTGAAGAGACCTTTTTCCAGGACCCCTATATCCTCAATGATCTCTGTCTTGTTCTTCTCCAGAGTAGATTCCCCGGCTGCCTTTTCAGCGGATGAGGCATAACCGGCAAAGGTAAGGACGGCAAAGGCGCAGGCGAAGGCGAAGGCTGTGAGAGCTGGTCCTTTCATATCGTCTCCTTTTCTCCCTGTTTCTTACCATTATACACCAGCCCATGGGGCTCATGACGGGCCGGGGAGCGCCTCCTTGACAAGACATCATGTCATTATAATAATATATCCACATGATGCAAAAAGAAACAGGCATGATGCAAAACAAAACAATAGACCGGTTCAACCAGGAGAAGCTCTATATACAGCTTACCAAGATCATCCAGGGGGAGATCAGCTCCGGAAGGCTGAAGCCGGGGCAGAAGATCCCCACTGAGGAGGAGCTCTGCAGGCAGTATGAGGTGAGCAAGATAACGGTCAGGCAGGCGATCAACAACCTGGCCTCCGACGGTCTCATTGTCAAGGTCCAGGGGAAAGGGACCTTTGTGGCCGGGGCGCTGCCCTCGACAGGCATCTCCATGAGGACGAGGCTGACCGAGGAGATGTTCGGAAAGGAGGTGGACGGAAGGAAGGAGTTGATTTCGAGAGATCGG
>JBAZFD010000352.1:0-2800 GCA_041653575.1 Thermodesulfovibrionales bacterium | reverse complement strand
GCCATTCATGAGCTGCCTGACGTTTGAACGCGGATCCGGTGAGCTGTGCAGATTCGTAAATCCCTCACGCTTCAGGGACTGTTCGGTAAACCAGTTTGTGGTCGTGCCGATGGCGGCAATCTTTTTCGCCTCTTCCAGGTTGTTTACCCTGATTCCGGAGCCCTTCTTTGCGTAAAGAACTGCGCTGTTCTTCCCGACAGGCCCCACCCACTGAAAGAGCTTCTCCCTTTCCGGGGTGCGTTCGGCGCTGAAGAGCACCACCTTCGGGTGGAGCAGGGCCATGTTGTAGGCGTTTTTCCATGAGGTCAGCCGGACGTTGTTCCTGATTGCATGGCGAGCGGCGATTTCCCTGACCATGTCCGTAACAAATCCTGACGGCTTTCCATCCCTCATGAAGGTGACGGGCGGGTATTCTTCGGTCACAAGCTGTAATATGCCGGGCGGAATTTCATCAGGGAGCCAGCTGGCATAAATCTTCGCAAAGCTGCCGTCCCGTTTCATTTCATCCAGCGCCTCCTGCCAACGGGCAACCAGTTCCGGTGACGTACCCTTCGAGAAAGCGATGTAGACCAGATCGGTCGACAGGGTGAAGGCATTTCTCACGTCATCCATGGATGCCCCGTTTTTTTTCAGGGAGGCCGGCATTTCCGTGTTGCCCGAGGCCACCAATTGCACGGTCCCATCCAGGAGCTTGTGCACCGTGGTCTCTCTGTCCGGGTAGCTTTGAGTATTGGTAAAGCCTTCCTCCCTGAGCATCTGTTCTGAATAATATTTTGATACGGTGGCAATCCTGTTCACTTTCCTGGCTTCATCCAGATTCGCTATCCCGATCCTTGATCCCTTCAAGGCATAGAGATTGGTATCCAGGACCGCCAGGGGGCCGACCCATTGAAAAAGCTCCTTTCGCTCCGAAGTCATGACCGTGGAAAAGAGCGCAATATCGGGCTGCTCCAGAAGCGCCTGGTAGCCGTCCTGCCAGGTGACCAGACTGATATTTTCACCGGCACCGGTTCGTTTGACGAGCTCCCTGACCACTTCTGTTGCCAGGCCCGTTATTTCACCGTTTTTGATGAAATTCAGTGGGGGGTTCTCTGCAGTCAGAATCTTCAGGCCGGACGTTTCATTGGCCGCTGCCTGAGCGCCGACTGAGAATCCAAGCAGAATCGCAAAAATCATCATGTACAAGGAACAAAGTTTTCTCATGATAGTTATCCTCGTTTGACACCTCCGACCCTCCAGTAATTGCCGGAGGGGGCGTCCTGTGAATATGTCGCAGCCAGTACTATCATTATAGGGCAAAAAATATTGCTTGAATAGAACAGAATGGACTATTGGCGCTTAGAGCCTATCCGAATAACCATGCTGCACGAAAAGCTGTGAGCGCACAGGCAAGGTGCAGGAACAGGCAGTCTTGAATTCAGGCAAGTTGCCGGACTGAAGGGATTCCACCTTCCTATCGAGAAGAGGAACCTTTCCTTCCGGCTTCCAGGTTATGGACGATCTCTGCTCCTATGAGGAGGATGCAGGATGAGTAGTAGACCCAGAGGAGAAAGATCACGATGGCTGAGAGGGGTCCGTAGATGGTGCCCAGGCGCGAGACCTTCAGGACGTAGAAGGTAAAGGCGTGTTTCGCAGGCTCAAGGAGGAGGGCGGTGATAAAGGCCCCTGTTGCAGCATGTCTGAGTCGCACCCTCATTTTGGGGAGAAGGCTGTAGATTGTGGTGGCGATCATGAAGATAAGCAGGAAGGGTATGGCGTATCCTATGAGAAAGCCTGTGATGACGCCTATCCGCAGCCCGGGAATGAATCTCTGGAGCCCCTTTATGGCCGGGATGAGGGAGCTCAGTCCGAAGGAAGCCACCAGGGCTGCAATGACCAGGGTGACAAAGGCTATGGAGAGCAGGAAGGAGAGGATGAAATGCCTCTTCGCCTTTGTCTTGAAGGTGATGTTCATCGCCCTCTCCAGTGTGGCAAAGAGTTCATAGGAGAGAACGGTGTAGATCAGAAGTGAGTATGCTCCCAGGCCTTTGAAGGTGATGAGCTTCCGGAGCTCGCCTGTTATCTCTTCAGTGATGCGGGGGAAAAAACTGACGAGCTTTGATGTCAGGAACCCCTGGAATTCCTGGTTTTCACCGAGGGAATATCCCAGGATGGTGACCATGATGAGACAGAAAGGGACAATGGCCATCATGAAAAAGAAGGACAGAGAGCCTGCGAGAAGGAACCCCTCGTCCCTGAAGAAGTCTATGAGCCCCCTGACAATTGCCTTCCCGAGGGCCTGAGTTTTTACGGTGTTGACTTTTCTCCTCATAACAGTGTATCCTTTCTTCTCCGGGCAGTTAGCTCAGCCGGTAGAGCAGGGGCCTGAAAAGCCCCGTGTCGGGAGTTCGATTCTCTCACTGCCCACCATTTATTTCTACCTTTCCTGTTTTCCCTATTTCCCCCTGGATCTCAAAACTGAACCACTGAAATTTTTCCATCACCCAGAGATTTGTCTGCAAATGTCGTGTTGTTTCCGAGACGCTCCCCCCTCCCTCCCCATGGCTGCCGTCGATCTCTATCATCAGATAATGATACCCGAAAATTACGCCACTTCCGACGCGTTCTGCCTCGGCAGTCGATTCATGGTTGCTTTCGCATACTGGAAGGCTCGGACGACCTTTGTGCGCTATTTCTCCGGCAGCCTCATGGTCTCCAGCCCCAGGCTCCTGATGACCCTGACATCGGTACTCTCTTTCACTCCATGCTTCTTCATCTGGTTGACGAGACTTCTCAGCCCTTTAAGCATATCGTTGCCCAT
>JBAZFD010000351.1:0-2810 GCA_041653575.1 Thermodesulfovibrionales bacterium | reverse complement strand
CATGGGAGACATCCTGTTCAATGGCGTTCTTCAGGTAGACAGGCTTGATGAGCACATACTCCGTCTGGACCCACTCGGGCATTCCGCCCACATAGACCTTCACGCTTGTGTACCCCAGGCTCTTCGCCTTTACCGCAGCCAGGGGGCTGGAGCAGCCGCCCACGCAGTAGAAGACCAGGGGAGTGTTCTTGTCCTTGGGGAGCTTGTCGGTGTGCTTGTCAAAGGCAGCGGCAGGGATGACTATTGCGCCGGGCACATGCCCCTCCTCATACCGGGGGAGAGGTCTCACATCCACAACAGTGAGGTTCTTCTGCTCGGCCCTGAGCTTCTTGAACTCCTCTTTGGATATCTTGTCCTCAGGTTTGAGTGTCTTCAGCACATCGAACCGGGTGAGCAGGGTAGCGACCTTTTCGCCCTTTTTCTCGATGAAGTCAATCCTGAAGGCCTTTCCCTTGAACTTCTTCATCTCCTCCATGTTCTCGACGTTTTTGACCTTTGTTGCGTCGTCGAACTTCACGATCTCCTTGTGAGAGGTGAGGTCCAGCTGGATCGTGCCTGCCTTGTAGGAGATGTTGTCCAGGGTGCCCATGAGCATGTTCGGCTCCGGGTTGTGGCAGCCTGCGCAGAGCGGGGCGAGACTGGGCTTCTGCTCGCCAAAGGCTGCCCAGGGCACGAGGGACAGCGAGAGGACAAGAAATACCTTCCATAGAGTTTTCATGAAAACCTCCTGTAAACGCAGAGTTTAGAATGTTCTGAATTATAAACAAAACACGGGGAAAGAGGAAGAGCGTTTTTAATAAGTTTTTAATTTTAGCGCCGTGCAGATGCATGGGCAGGTATGAGCGGTGTCACCTGATGATCTCCCTTGTCTCCCTCCGTCGAGGAATATTCCTGTCTTCAGGTTTTGCGGTCTCACAGAGCCTCCTTGATGTTATGCTTCTCTCCTTCCCAGGATCTCTTTTGCCTTCCTGATGATTGCGGCCCGGGATATTTCTTCATAGGCAAGGAGCTCTTCAGGTTTTCCGCTCATGGGGACCTTTTTCACAGCCAGGGAATGGACAGGGAGCGGCTCTCCGGCAAGGCAGCTCCTTACCGCTTCACCCATGCCCCCCTCTTCGTAATGATCCTCAACAGTGATGAGATGGCTCACCCCGGCAAGCGCATCCCTCAGAAGCTGGCGGTCAATGGGCTTGATGCAGTAGAGGTCGATCACCCTCAGGGGAATGCCATCCTCTTTCAGCGCATCATGGGCTGCGAGGGCTTCGAAGAGGGTGATGCCTGCCGCAACGACAGCGATGGAGTCTTCATCGCTCCTTTTCAGGAGCTTGCAGCCCCCGAGGGGGAAAGCTTCATCCTTGTCGTAGATCATTGGCGTTGCCTCACGGGTGGTCCGCAGGTAGACAATGCCCCTGTGGCTGGCAGCCTCTTCAACGAGCCTCTCTGTTGAGACAGCGTCGGAGGGGTAGAGCACAACGCTGTCAGGCAGCGTCCTGAACATGGCGATGTCCTCAAGCCCCATCTGTGACGGCCCATCCTGGCCTATGGAGACCCCGGCGTGGGAGCCGCAGAACTTTATGTTTGCCCTGGAATACCGGGACATCCTGATCTGGTCAAAGGCCCTGGTGAAGAAGGCCGCAAAGGTGGAGACAAAGGGGATCTTTCCCCTGCCGGAGAGGCCGAGGGCCATGCCGACCATGTTCTGTTCCGCAATGTACATCTCAAAAAACCGGTCAGGCCGGGCCTGCTGGAAGATCTCTGCATAGGTCGAGTTGCTTACCTCACCGTCGAGAGCGACTATGTCGGGGAATTCGGGAAAGAGCCTGGTGATCGCCTTGCCGTAGGCCTTCCTCGTGGCAACAGACTCGCCTGGGGAATAGGAAAAGCCCTCTGCCTCCCCCTTGGGGACCGGTTCAGGCCGCAGGTCAAGGGGGGGAGCTATTGCGCCGCGGAGCGACCTGTCAACCGGTCCGAGGCCCCTGATCGCCTCTTCAGCCTGTTCCCTGCTGAGGGCCTTGCCGTGCCAGTTCTCCCTGTCCTCCAGAAAAGGGACGCCTTTCCCTTTGATGGTTTTTGCGATGATCATCACCGGCCTGTCGCTCTCCATCGCCTTTTCAAAGGCAGGGATGATCTCCTCAAGGTCATGGCCGTCTATGACGATCGTCTCCCAGCCGAAGGCTGATATCCTGAGTTCATAGGCATTGAGGTCATGGCCGTACATCGTCTCGCCCCGCTGTCCCAGGCGGTTTACGTCCAGGATGCCTATGAGATTGTTCAGACCGTAATGGGCGGCTATCTGGATCGTTTCCCACTGCGACCCTTCAGCCATTTCACTGTCGCCAAGGAGCACCCAGGTCCTGTAGGGGAGCTTGTCTATGTATTTTGCGTTCAGGGCCATGCCTGCGCCGATGGAAAGGCCCTGGCCCAGGGAGCCTGTTGCAGCCTCAGCGTACCTGAAGGCAGGCGTGGGGTGACCCTCCAGGGGGCTGCCCATTTTCCTGAAGCTCAGCAGCTCTTCTTCGCTGATTCTTCCTGCCGCAGCCCAGATGGCGTAGAAAAGGGGAGAGGCATGGCCCTTGGAAAAGATGAGCCGGTCATTGTTCGGGTGATCAGGATTGTCGGGATCATACCTGAAGAAACCGCCGAAGATGAGACCTGCCATCAGGTCTGTTGCAGAGAGGGATGATGTGGGATGTCCGGAGCCTGCCTCTGTGCTCGCCATGAGGATGTAAAACCGCATGAGGCGGGCAAGCCCCTCCAGCTTCTCCTTGTCCGTCATTTCCTTTTTCTTTGATCCCATCTCCCCCCCTGTA
>JBAZFD010000350.1:0-2812 GCA_041653575.1 Thermodesulfovibrionales bacterium | reverse complement strand
GGTTGAGATGACAGACCCAGAGAAATACAAAACCAAGAGGGAGAGAGGGGAGAAAAAGACTTCCGGGGGGTTAATGGCCTTCCCTTTGAATCGACTCACCCGAGAGAATATCGAGGATATTGCCAGAGAGAGTCACTACATATCAAAACGAGAGGAGATAAAGAGGAAATATGGAAAATCAGCCCGTTGAGACAGAGATACAGAAGTGTTCATGCGAGAAGGTCACTCCACTGCTTCAATGGTTTGAGCAGGAGGACCCCAATCCCGATGTGTGCCGGAGTTGTTATCTCCCCAAACTGGCCTCCTTCTATATCGGAGTGCTAGAGGAGAAGGGGGAGACCACCCAGGTGGAAAAGCTCAAAGGGGTGTGGGAGCAGGGGGAGATATTGACAATTGCTGAAACAATGGATACAATAAAGGCAAGTGTAGAGGAGCCCTTACGCAATGCCCTGAAGGAACTGGATTGCGAAGTGCAGTCCATTCCGAGGGAACTCCCAGACACGCAATAAGCATAGAATTATGCACTACGCAAAAATCTGAACAAAGGAGATGCAATATGCCTAATTATTTGGACGGAACCCTGGGTCATGCCCGCCGAATCCTCGGTGTTCATGCCGGAAAGCACAGAGTGACTAAGTTCAATCGGTGCGTCGGCGCGAAACTGAGTGGCGCAAAGCCCGGCAATCGCCCGGCAGTCCATAAAGACTTCGCTGCTGCAGCTCGTAGCTGCCGCGGTGCTGCGTAGTTCTTTAGGGACTCACCCAATCATCAATAGTCTCTTCTACACTTGAAAAGAAAGAGGGGGTGGAGAAATCCTACCCCCTCTCTTTTTATGCCCTGGGGGGGGTGCCTAGGCGAACTGACTGAAGGTGTGGGAGGTGTCAGAAGGTGCTGATCCGGTAGATGTCCCCCCCTTCCTCGACTTCACCTTGGGGAGACTCCTCCCTGCCGCGCTGAAGTGGCAACTCCGGCATCCACAATCCTGCCACTTATTACACCCGGAGACCACATTGAGGGAGAGGCCATTCTCCGAGAGGTTCACTTTCAGAGGGGAAACAATAATTGTCACCTCCTCCTTCTTCCCTTTCCCTTCCACCGAAGTGAACTCCTTGCAATTTCCTATCTCACTGTTGATATAGATGTCCATGGGGTTAATCCGTCTCCTTACTTATTTTTGCTTCGTCTTTGCTTGATTCTTGCGGTTTTTCTGCTACCCCTTCCTTGAGAAACACCTTGGCGAAGGTGAGGTGGTCCTTCCAGAATAGCCGACACTTGCAATACCCCTGGGTGTTACACTCACTCACTGCTTCTCTACAGGGGCAATTCTGGCGCTTGGCATCGCAGGCGCAGCACCCAAAGAGCTTATAGTTCTCGATGTAGTAATCATACCCCTTCACTGGGGAGATCACCAGATTGTGCAACGCCGCGAAGTGGAGAATCTCGATCGCCTTGGTGTTATAGTCCCCCTTCCATTTGTACACCGGAGGGGGGGTGGTTTTCTTCTTGGGCTTTCTTGTGCTATCTGATGCCATAAGCTAGTTTTTCCCTCCCATTGGCGGCATCCCACCATGAAATTGTTCCATGAGCTTCCTTAACCTCTCCATGAGAGGGAGGT
The DNA here is from genome assembly GCA_041653575.1 of Thermodesulfovibrionales bacterium. GTDB lineage: Bacteria > Nitrospirota > Thermodesulfovibrionia > Thermodesulfovibrionales > Dissulfurispiraceae > JBAZFD01. The sequence goes on along the minus strand of JBAZFD010000350.1, from coordinate 1,197 downwards.
CACTGTCCTCTTCGCCAAAGGTGTTATCCAGATCTACCAGGAAGCCTCCCAGGGAGTTAATCAGATCGTCGGTGGCTTTGGTGGCCAGAACTCCCAGCATCTCCTCATTCAACTGGAGAAGTTTACCTGTCAGTTCCTCCATGAGTGAAGGAGTAGTAGAGGGGGTTTGCTTGAGAGTGTACACCTCTGCCTGCAGCATAGTGAGGGCATCTTTCAGGGAGTCTATCTCCCCTTGCATCCTACCTACTATTTTCTCATCTTCAATGTTCATCGGGTGATTTTTCCTCCTTTTTTATCCATTTCTAAGGCAGGGAGATACGATCTCTCTTTCTCCTCCTTCTTCCGAAAGTCCAGGCAGAAGGAAGCTCCATCCACATGGGGAAAGGAGCACACCAGATCCCCAGAGGAAGCAACGTAGGCTATTCCCATTGGCGGGTGGAGATGGCAAAAGCCGCACTTTGGATTTCTCTCATCATCCACCCACGCGGCGCACTCTTTGCAGGCGTTATTTCCCATTGGGTACCCCCTTATCCACTCTCACCCATTCCGCCACACTTCCATCATTGAAAGGGCATGCGGTGGGGAAGACATTATCCTCCGGCCAAGACTCTCCAGGGGTGAAACGGCAGGGAGGAAATTCCCTCCTTGTATTACGATCCCCACACGCGGTGCAGACGAACCAAGGGGTCTTAAGCATCCTCCACCCCCTCCTCCACAGGGGTGTTATCCACCGGAATACCATCAATGGCCGCTACCATCCCTTCCTCTATGTACACCCCCATCGGATAGTTCCCCTTGGCATCGGGTTCTCCCACCACCTCAATCCACACCTGGAAGTCCCACTCGGCGGCAATCTTCTCCAGCATGGCCATGCTCTCATTGTCAATGAGACTCCCCTTGGTGATGCGAATGACCTTCACTTCAGGGTTCTGGGTCATGGCCACTGCGGTGCTTATCAGTAGCCCCTCCCCATCACTCACCTGATCCAGGGGGAGGTCGTTATACAACACCTCGTCGTCGGTGACAGTCAACCCTTCCAGAGGCATCTTGGCGGCTTTCAGCAGCGCCACCTTCTTGTTCTGGAGGGAGTCCAGAGAGGTGGAGAGCTTATCATACTTCTTCATGGCAAGCTCCAACTCGTCATACACCTTGAGGTACTCCTTGTTCCCTCGCACTTTGGTGTTGACAGCCTCCATG
>JBAZFD010000349.1:0-2848 GCA_041653575.1 Thermodesulfovibrionales bacterium | reverse complement strand
GGCAGCGCCGTAAGCACGAAGGCAGAAGCAGTAAAGGCGGGGCCTTGGCCCCGCGCAGCAGGCAGCAAAGTTATTTCCCTCCTCCCGTTTCACCCCTCTCCCCGCACGGGGAGAGGGTGGCCCAAAAAGGGGGAGAGAACCATCCATTGAAATTTCGTGAAAATTGGATATAAAGGAGCGTCACGTGGCACGGGTTACGGTAACGGCAGATCTCAGGAAGGCCCTCATCCCCTTTTTACTCCTTGCAGTCTTCATCTTCCCTTCTCTGGCTCAGGCCGTGGGGACCGTGGGTGTCAAGCCAATGCTCATAGACCTCAACCTTGCTCCCGGCAAAAAGATAGAGTTTCAGATCGAGGTCTATTCCACATCCAAGGATGATGCGCCTGTTCATGCCTCACTCTTCGACGCCATGCAGAAAGAGGACGGGAGCATGGATTTTGTTGATGCCGGGAATAACCCCTATTCCTGCGCCCCTTGGGTCAAGCTGGAAAAGACGGACTTTCTTGTCCGGGGCGGAGAGACGGTGAAGCTCAAGGGAGAGATCACCGTGCCCATGGCCAACTCGGGCAGCAGGATCGCCGCTGTCATGATCGAGCCGGGGTACGAGAAAAAGAAGACAGGCATTTCCGTAAAGGTGCGGTACGCCGCTGTGCTGAGGCTCAAGATCAGCGGCAGGCCGGTGACAGAGCAGGCGAAGCTTGAAAAGGTCGGGATCAGGAAGATGCCGGACAACACCCCCGCCATCGAGGCGGTGATAGCGAACAGCTCCGAGACGGACTTCATGGCAAGCGGACGCGCCCTCCTTCAGGACAGCGCCGGGAAGATCGTGGCGAGCATCAATCTGACAACGCCAGCCCTGGAGAACAAGAAGGCGCAGAAGGAGAAGGAGAAAAAGAGGGACAGGTTCAGGGAAAAGACGAGGGACGACGAGGAGCAGAGGCTCTACCCCGGCGCGAAGGTCGCCTTCTTCGGGCGGATAGACAGGCCCGTGCCCCCCGGCGAATACATCGTGATGCTCACCATGAAGTACGGCAAGCGGACCCTTTCATTAAAAGAAAAAATCACCCTCACTGCTGAGGACCTTGCTGCATCGGCAAAGAAGCCCTCTGACGCGCCTTTTGAGCTGAAGCCAGAAAGGATCGAGTTGAAGGGCCAGCCCGGCGGAGCAAGGACAGCTTCTTTCAGCATCATGAATATTTCCGACAAGCCCCTGACGGTGAAGGTCAGCCCTTCCGACCTCGCATATAATGCCGACGGTGATGCAGCGGCGAAGGAGAAGGGCTCCACCCCCTATTCCGCGACAGCCTGGGTCGCCATGGAAAAGACCGAGTACGCCATAGGGCCCCGGCAGTCCCAGACAGTGCTGCTCAAGCTCTCTGTCCCCCAGAATACCCAGCCGGGCAACTGGTATTCCGCCCTTGCCATTGAAGCACAAGGCTCCACGGCAAAGGAGCTTGTGGAGGTCTCGGTGCTCATCCCCGGCAAGACAGATCCCTCCTGTACGGCTGACGGCCTGGAGAGGACAGCGGGGAAGGACAGGGCAGGCTTCGGGGTAATGGTGAAGAACAGCTCTCCCATTGCCCTTGCGCCCAAGGCGAGGGTGGTCATAAGGGACGCGAACAACAACGAGGTGGAGAGCATCGAGCTGAAGCTCAAGGCAAAGGAGCTGCTCCCCAGGACAGAGGCGCGGATGGCCGGCGAGGGAAGGAAGAAGCTCGTGCCCGGAAGCTATACAGCCATCGCCGAGGTTGAATACGGCGGAAAGGAGAAGGCCCAGACTAAAAAGGCCTTTACCGTGAAATGAAGACACCTGCCCTGCCTGCAATTCTTATGTCGTTGCTTTTTGCCTGTCTGCTTGCATTCACCAGCGGACCGGCCTGCGCAGGCGTGCTTGACCAGGAGCAGGCAACGGTGAGGGCGACGGTGGGCGTAATGTTCGAAGCGAAGTCCACGCCCTCGTCCATGAGGCTCGTCGAGGACGGATACCTGAACCTCACCATGTACAGCGAGCAGTGCGCAGAGATATCCATTGCCTCAAACTCCCCCTACAGCGTGAAGTACAGGACACTGAGCGGCAACGGGAAGATCATGAACGGCATCGGCTATTCCATCAACACCTATTACTACATCCTCCCGCCGGGCTCTCCCCAGCCAAAAACCGTTTTTGCCCCAGGCAGGATAAAGGGCGCGGATCTCAGGACTGTGGCGCAGAGCCCGGACAGTCAGAATGAATACAGGAAGCTCCTCTGCGTTGTGGCTGCCCAGGATCCCCTTGAGGCGATCCTGCAGAACATCGTGCCCTACAACCTGAGGCTCTATACCGATACGGTGTTTGTCACAGCAGAGAGCAGCGGCGGCGGAGCCGCAACAATCCAGATCGCCATTTCCTATGATCCTTTCCAGTAAAAAAATGCACAACCCCAGCGGTCCTGATTCTATCGTCCGATATGCACCGATGTCATCAATGTTCCGGAGGTATGTTCAGATCATGTCCCAGTCAGGAAATTACTTTTGCAAGATATCCGTTAAAACGGTTGTTTCTGGTCTGGCTCTTTCCTTCCTGTTTCTGACGGGCTGCACCCATGACTACGCCCTTTTCAGGGAAGGCCGGGATTTATATGCCCTTCAGGAGTATGACAAGGCAAGAGAAAAGTTCGAGACACTGCGGAAGGACTACCCCAAGAGCAACATCCTTGAGCTCTCCGATGAATACCTCAGGCTGACCAGGGAGTCGCTCAGAAAGAAAGAAACGCCTCCTGAGGGTACACTTCCTGCTGTGGCGCCGCAAAAAGCAGGGGGAAAGCCGGAACCGACTGAGCAGAAGGTTGAGCAAAAGCCGGAAAAGCTC
>JBAZFD010000348.1:2065-2854 GCA_041653575.1 Thermodesulfovibrionales bacterium | reverse complement strand
CCGAGCAGTTCAGCACCCTGAAGGCCGAGTTGCGCTGCACCGTAGCCCACATCCATCATGCCCTTGCCTGCACCGACCAAAAACTTTTCAGGCCCGGACATGGTACTTGCAAAAGAAGGGGCCCCTGTTTCCGCCTCCGGTGCAGCGTTCGTCTCTATTGTCTGCCCGCCAAATATATCCGTCAGTTCCGCTTCCGTGGGCGGAGAATCACCTGTCAGTCTGAATGTCTTCCCGCTGGAGGGGTCCATTACCTTGTAGGTGGGCATTATTCCTGCTCCACGATGAAGCGCCCTACCTGTTTCTTAGTCGCGTTGGGTGTTCCTAGGCCCTGTTTTGCCTGTCGCCTCTTCTGTGTGATGACGTTCAGCTCAGTTTCAAACCTGTCCATACGGGCCTTGAATGAGTTGTCGGCCTTGTATTCGTCCGGCAGGATGGATTTCAAGCGCTGGTATTCCTGTTCGTTGATCTGTGCGCCTGATTTTGCCCTCAAGAGTTCATCCCTGACACTCTGGAGGTCTGCGTAAAACTTGACCTGCTCCTCAGCCGTCGTGCCGATCCACTCGCCCATCTTGCCCCATACGGCCTGACCCGCTCCGGTGAACTTGGGAGACCATGCTTTCTTGAGACGAGATACCGTCTCCTGCATGTTGCCGAGGGATGTTTCTTTTGTGACCATCTCACCTGATGGTTTGATGGATGGAGCCACGCCCGCGCCCGTACCTGCAGGCCGCATATTGCCCTGTCGGTCGATCACAAGGGGCGTTCCGCTATTGGCGTCCACAAAAGACG
>JBAZFD010000348.1:0-2055 GCA_041653575.1 Thermodesulfovibrionales bacterium | reverse complement strand
CCCTGGAGAGTTCCTCCCTGAGCGCCTGATTGCCCTCATTGATCTCCCGTCGCAGCGCCCTGTTCTCCTCACCCTCCTGTTTTTTTAAATCAAGGGATTGTCGCTGATAATCGGTTATGGGCGGCTCTGCCTTGACAAACTGCACGTGTTCCTTCCCTTCTGCGTCGAAGGTCCGGATCCAGCGGCCAAGAACGTTCCCCTGCGCGTCCTTCTCGATGACATTTCCCTCAGGGGTGGCGTCGAACTTATCGGGGTCTATCTTGGCAAAGAAAGGATTGAGCCCCTTTATGGCCTCCCAATTCTGCTTAATTCCTTCAGCGCCCATCGTGCGCTTGAGGATGGGGAAGGCTTTTACGGCGCTCACCAGGTCCCCCATCTGTTTGCTCTTGACCTCCTGCTGCTGTTTGGCGATTTCAGCCTTCCCCTGTGCCGCATAGGCTTCGGCGGGGGTGGTGACACCGTATGCCTGCTGCATCCCCTGTTGTTTCGCAAGAGTGTCTTGCAATTGTACGTCTTGTAATGCCTGCTGGTTCTGCATCCCTTTGAGCGCCACACCCGTCTTTAGCGCCTCGTAGGGGGAATTCATCAGGTTTTGGCTTGCCTGAATGAGAGGTCCGTAGATGTCAGCCATATCTTATCCTCCCTACCAGCTCTGCGCGGGATTGCTCCCGTAGGTGTATCCCTTGTTCATAAGGTTGTTGAGCAGGTTATAATTCATGTACGAGCCCGCCGCGTTCATGCCGGTTGCCCCGAGGGCCGAGTACATACCCGCCCTGTTCTGTGCGCCCTGAAGGAGTGCGTTTGCCTGTGTGTTGGCGCCCGCCATTGTTGTGTTAGCAATGTTATTGCCCGTGCTCATGGCCTGGCTTGCAAGCTGATTAGAGGTAGCCTGCCCTGTCCCTGCAAGCCCCGCCAGTTTGTTATAGATGCTATCCGTATCTCCCCGCCAGACGTTGTAATTCCTGTTGTAGCTGTCGGAAGCACGGCTGTAGGCATTACCATATTCCTGTGAGGCCATATTTTGACCCAGTTCCAGAAGTGCCCTGTCAAGAGCGCCGGAGTTGTAGGAGCCCGTTGCCGCCCCTTTTGCCTTGAGAGCCTTCAGCCCTTCCGACAACCGCCATTCATAGGAGGGGTCTTTATTCTCCTGAAATGTGGCGGGATCGAAGTTGAATTCCCCTTTGGGATACATGGAAAGGAGTGAACCGTATGCGCTATCCGCCGAGGAAGACGCCGGCGTCTGAGGTGCTGCTGCAGGCGTTGAGGGTGCTGCTGCAGGCGGCATGGCGTAGGGTTCCCAGCGGCTTGCCTTCATCCCTACATTGGGATCACCGGGAACGATCTGTGTAGGGGTATTACTGTCCCAGATGTAGCCCCCGTCTTCAGTACCTTGAGGTCTCGTGGTCGTGACTGCGCCCGTATCGACATTCCGCCACATGGGGGGGGGAGGGGTTGCGGGGGAAGGCGCGGGCGCGTTGGTCTGTGCCGCAGAAGGAGCTGTTGTTCCGCCAGCGTTCGGCACACCACTTCCAAGGCCCAGACGGGCATAGAGTTCATTCAGGGCACCGAGACCTGCCTGCCGCCACGGTTCCTGTAACCCCTGCCCTTCCTTCCACATTTTGTACTGTGTATCGGTCGAGTAGCGCGTGGCGTCGGCTGAAGTCTGCGCCGCGTTTTCTGCGCCCTCTGTCGCTTCAGAGCCTCCTAAGATACTCGCCCCTGCTCCTAACACACCGGCCCCAAGAATAGCCGCCCCCGTACCTACAGCCATATCAGCCCTCCTTCACGTAATGAACTTCCATGGCCCTGTAGCCCTTTCGTTCGTACAGATTTTTCAACCTGTCAGACATGGAGTCCATAAGGTGAACCATTATCTTCTTTTTGCATCCCTGCTCATCGGCCCATTGCTCATACGCCTTCAATAGAGACGTTCCCCTGCCCCTGCTATCGGGGTGGACATACCAAAAACATTCCGTTGCCGCCATCTTCCCGTTTTGCAGGTCGGGATATTTGATCGCGCCGAGCATCCCGGTCACCCTACCACCGTCCGAAAGA
>JBAZFD010000347.1:0-2861 GCA_041653575.1 Thermodesulfovibrionales bacterium | reverse complement strand
TGCCAGCAACCTGAGCGGTAACGCGGGCACTGGGCACCTTAAGAATTGAATAGGAGTGTGAAACATGGCAGAGAATGCCAAACCCAACTTTGCGACCATGACGAAGGAAGAGCTGTCTGCCTACATCGGTACACTGGCAGCCGCTGGTGACATCGATGGGATTCAGGCGGCTACATCAGAATGGCGCAAGGCTGCGAAGGCTCGCGAAGAGGCTGAACGTGCCGCCAAAGAGACGTTGCTGAAGGACGTTACCGAGAAGGTCAAGATTGCGATTGACCAGACCATCGAGAAGCTGGTCGGGAAGCTTCCTGATGATGTCCTGAAGGCGATGGATGGAGTCTGGTACTCCAAGGACTTCGGCGCGGAATCTGCAACCTGCCGCGTTGTGAAGACAGCGGCTCCTGCAAAGGGCACTGGCACGAAACGCGGAGAAGGTTCTGGTGCAGGCTCCTACGTCTCGGTGGACGTCAAGAGCTCCGAGCTCCTGGAAAAGGTAGGCTCCCATGTCTACTTTGCGGAGGAGACTGGTGCCAAAATCGAAGGCGTAGACGTTACCTTCGCAGCTGGCACTACCCTGAAGGAAGCCTGGGACTACAGCCACAACGGAGGCTGGAGGAACAGAATCCGCATGGCGCTCCTGAAGGAAGCTGGAATGCTTCCAGCGAAGTAGGAAGAGACAAGGGACTGGTCTAGTTACCAACCAGTCCCTTTTCTTTATGTTCACTTTGTTTCACTTCCTTTCAATCGGAGAATCCAGTGCAACGTACGGTATGCACCACGGGAGCTGGAAATGTTGAATCTTTCAACGCCACCGCACTGTGTTAGGACATGGGAGCACAGGGAGCAGGGAGTGCAACAGAAACTTATGGGGGCTCGTATCTGCGGAGCCCTTTTCCTTTGCCATATCCAGCTACTATATAGAGGTACCCACACCATATAAGAATCCCGCTGGTATTTCCCTCCGTTGACACAATCAACACTGTATGGTATGATTACAGCAATGATTGGTGGAGGAGTTACATCCAGCGGTATCAAAGTGGGAGGTGTAGTATGCAAACAGTATCTTTTGACAAGCATGGTATCTCCGAGTCCTGTCCTGTCCATAGTACCATCACATCTGAGGAGTGCTTCAGGTGTGAGCACTTCCAGGAGCACAGTGGGTTCGAGGTGCAGTGCACCTTTGGTAAGTCACTGAATGAGAGGAGGGAATGTGAATCAAGTAGCCTGTCGCATATGTGGTGATGGGAGCCACACCCTTCGTAGGGTGCGTGATGCACAGGGGAGGAAGACTCATCCTGCTGCATACAAGTGCGCTTACGGATGTGTGAAGCTCCTCCAGCAACCTATCATCGTCATGCCCAAGGATGAGCTGTGGGCACAGCGGAAACCCATGGAGAAGGAGGTAGTGGATGTCGTACACCAGCCAGAACTTCAAGACTAAGAAGGAGCTGAAAGAAGCTCTCACTGCCGGTAAGCATATCACCGCGTATCAGCCTGGTCTCGGTACTGTACCGGACAATGGTACAGTCTATCTGGAAGGGCCGCACTATCCAGCACCTCACACCTGGTATGCTCAGGGTACAATGAAGGATGGAGTGCTGGTGAAGGTGAAGTAGCCTTGTCGTGAGTCCTTCAGTGCAGTATATATGGTGTGAAACAATCATGTAGTACTACATATGTGTTTCATGCCATATTTACTGCATTGAGGACTCCCTACAAGGGAGAATAGATTGGAGGTGCAAAGGTGGAACTTACAGAGAGTCAGGAGATGAGGATGGCGCTGGAGCAGAAGCTGATTGGAGTGCCCTTCAAGACAGCCTTGGATGAGAAGAGCAAAGAGTCAGCCTGTACTCCGTTCCTCGAGGATGCCTTGAAGGCCTTCGAGGAGTGTGCTCCGGTCGCGAATGAGCTGTACAGGAAGGCGAGGTTCGCTACAGTAGGTGAGCCTGACCCCACAGGAGATGTCTTGGGATTCCTGGGAACAGCGACTGCTGTCTCGGACCTCGCAGTAAGTGAGTTCGATGCACTCCGTGACAGCGTGCAGCTGTACTGTGCTCTGCTCATATACTCCAAGGGCTACGTGGATGGAAAGAAGGCTGGGAGCAAGGAGGGATAGGGAGATGAAGAAGACTGAGAAGCGGTATATGCTGGTACACGATGGGAATAGCACAAGAATCTGTGACATATGCGATGAGACAATCCCTTGCTCCTTCGTGTATGGCAGATTCGATTCTGGCAAACCGTTCATCGGTACGCTGAAGGAGGCTGAGGAGTACAGAGACCTGGCTATCAAGAATGTAGGTAGTGTCAACTACATCGTGGTGCAGGTCAGTGGGCCAGATGACAGGCTGGAGCGCAAGGGCAATGAAGGTGATGTGGAGCGCCTCTCGTATGCGCTGGAGCAGGCGCTGAAGCAGAGCAGTGGATTCGCTGCAGAGCTCCATCATATCAGGGAGCTTCTGCACTCCTACATTCTCGAAGGTGTACACAACCTGGAGCCCCGTCTCCTTCTGGACTACATCAATCTGCATCGCAGAACCAGCGACCTGGAGCACATGGCAGAGGAAGTAGCGGAGGACACTACTCCAAAGGAGAGCAGCGGTGCCTGATTCCAGTACAGTGTACGCAACAATCAAGAAGTCCGATACCCAGGAAATCCGAGTCTCTGTGGACAACTTCAAGGAGCACGACTTCTTCAGCGTGCGGGAGTTCTACAAGGATGAGGAGTCTGATAAGTTCCTGCCCACAAAGAAGGGTATCACGGGAGGAATCTCGGACTCTACGATTCTGGATGAACTCATCGCAGGACTCCAGAAGATTCGGGAGACACTGTTCTGATGAGCGAGTGGTACGAGAGGGTG
>JBAZFD010000346.1:0-2870 GCA_041653575.1 Thermodesulfovibrionales bacterium | reverse complement strand
CGCGAAGGACGCCCTGATCGGCTCAGTGAGCTCTGACCTCAACAAGGGTCTGATCTTCATTGACGAGAAGCAGATCCAAGAGCAGCGACAGGCCTTTGAGGGGCTGATGTACGACATCAATGTTGCGCGCCCAGGGCATTGACCGAGATCTCATGGAGACGGACTTCTGGCTCTATGAGCAGACCCAGAAGTACCTGGGCAACACCCAGGCCCTGATCGTTCTCCAGGAGGAGTGGGAGCGGCGGAAGCTGGAGATCACGAAGAGGCACTCCGAAGAGGCAACCACGGCCCGGCTGGAGTCGGAGCTGCGGTACATGGAGCAGGCGAACCAGCTCGCCGACCAGATGGACCAGCTGCGACAGAAGGCCGGTGTGCAGGTGATACCCGTTCGCCTGGCGCTGACCGACGACCTGCAATCCCTGCGGGACAGACTCAGCGCTATCCCCACTGACATCGAGGGACGCTATACCCTCGCTGAGAACATCGGCAGCATCCTTGAGCGGGTAAAGACCTTGCCCGATGAGGTGCCGGGGAAGTACCTCATGACCTCCAACCTGGAGCAGCTCCGGCAGGAGATTTCCCTGGTGCCCACGGAGATGACCGGGAGCTATACCATGCAGAGCAACCTGGCCACGGTGATAGCGAAGGCCCAGCGCATCCCCACCGAGATCGAGGCACAGTATCGCATCACCGATGATCTGCAATCCCTGAGGGACCGGCTCAGGGTGCTTCCCACGGACATAGAGGGTCGGTATCGGCTCTCCGAGAACATCAGCAGCCTGCTGGAGCGGGTCAAGGCCCTGCCTGATGAGGTGCAGGGGAAGTACCTCATGACCTCCAACCTGGAGCAGCTCCGGCAGGACATTTCCCTGGTGCCCACGGAGATGACCGCCTCCCTGACCATCCAGAGCAACCTGGAACAGGTAATAACTCAGGCGAAGCAGCTTCCGCAGTACTTAGCCATGGCCGCCCCACTCACTGACGAGGAGGCGCTTGACCGCCGGTACGAGCGGGAACGTGACATCCTGAATATTCAGGAGCAGATACTCCTCGCCAAGGACAAGAGCCTGATGACGGACGCTGAGGCGAAGCAGTACGGCTTTGACTATCTCATGCTCACCGAGAAGCGCAACGGGCTGGAGACCACGCTTGCCTATAACCTCCTCGACCTACAGATAGAGAAGCTGCAGAAAATCAACGAGCTGAAGGGACAGGAGCGCGACCTCTCCCTCCAGAACTATGAAGCTACATGGCAGAAGATCATGGACCTGTCAAATCAGATAGGCGGAGACATGGGGCAAGGTATAGGCACGATCGGGGCTGGTTTGAAGGGCATGTTCGACATAGAAGTGGGGACTGACCCATATTCCAGGCAGTTGGATCAGTATCAGAAAATGCTTTCAAAAAAGCTGGAGGCAGTTACCGGATACCATATGCAGGAACGGATGCTGATGGAGGCTCAAACTCAATACGGGTTAGATTGGGAAAGCCTCACTTATCAGCAGAAGCAGGGACTCTATCAGGGATTTATGGATCAGATGATTTCCATCACTAACCTATCCGAGGACACTAAGAAACAGATTATAGGGGCTTCAAATGAATATATCGCGGGGCAGGATTCATTGTTGGCTCAGCAAAGGATTTACAACAACCAGATGGCGATGACTACCATTATGGGCATTTTGAATACTGCTGGGAGCATTATCGGCAAGAACAACATGCTCTTGTTCCTGGGGCAAAAAGCTGCTGCTGTCGCTATCACGCTGATCAACTCCCATGCCGCAGCCATGGCAGCTCTTGCACCTCCTCCGTTAGGTCTCGGACCTGTCTTGGGTATTCCCCTTGCCGCCAAAATGGAAACGCTCGGTTACATCCAAGCTGCGGCAATAGCTGCAACCTCCATAGGACAGGCGGCTTCTGGTGGAAGCAATGTGGGGACATCGGGCGGTGGCTACAGCTACACACAGCCCACAGTGCCCAGCTACCAGCAGACAGCAGCGGCCACGGAGACGAAGACGGCGCCAGTGATCAATATCGTTGTGAACGGTTCAGTCATGACGGAAGATGAGCTGGGCCGCATCATTGTCCCAGCTTTACAGAAAGCCTATTCTGACAACATGCATTGAGGAGGATGCGCATGAGGACAGAGGAATTGCAGCAGGAAGCACAGGAACTGATGAGCAGATTCGAGGAGCTGGCCATCACGGCTAAGGAGAACCCCGATTTCCTGACAGATACACTTATCCTGTGCGGGAGAATGCTTATCAACTTCAGTGAGAGGCTGGAGCATCTGGAAGGAAAACCTCAGAGGTGTCCAGCTCCCCATATCGTAATCAATGGCGCTCTCACTACTGAGACAGCCAAGACGTTGATGCCGCACATCATAAAGGCTTTTAAGGACAACGCGCACTGATGGCACTGCCTACGATCCTTTCCGACAACCGGTTCCTCGACGGCATCCCCACGCCCACGAACACCGCTGCGGGGTATGATGTGCTGAACATCAGGGACTATCGGACGTATACCGCCTGGAGGGCGGCATCAGCGGGGACCAGGTACATCACCGTTGACTGCGGCACCGCGAAGAGCGCGGACTGTCTGGGGATCATCAGCCACAACCTTGCAACGGCAGCCTGTACGGTCTCGGTACAGTCCTCCCCGGACAACAGTACCTGGACCACGAGACTCACCGGGTTTGTGCCGAGCACAGACAAGGCGGTCTTCAAGACCTTCACCAGCTATTCTGCCCGGTACTGGCGGATCAAGCTGGTTACCGCCTCGGTGGCTCCTCAGCTGGCGGTGGTAATGCTGGGGGTGAGGCTTACTTTCCCCTACCCGGCGGACGCCCCCATGGTGCCCTACTCTGAGGT
>JBAZFD010000345.1:0-2886 GCA_041653575.1 Thermodesulfovibrionales bacterium | reverse complement strand
GGGGAAGGGCGGTCACGCCCTTCCCCCTCTTAATTATTTATTTTTTGAGAGACTCCTCATACTCCTGACCCTGGCTCCATCCGCTGAAGACCGGGGTATAGGCGATAAGATACCATACGCCCCACAGGATCAGGCCAAAGTAAAGAATGAGCCAGCCGATGGGCAGCTTGTGAGCTGTCTCCTTTGCCTCGAAATCCTCAAGGTTGTCCATTTCCTCTGCCATATCTCCCTCCTATTTCCCCTGGATTGACCTGATGTAGGAGACCAGGGACCATATCTTGTTCTTGTCCAGAGTCATGCCGAAAGGAGGCATACCGCCCTTTGCAGCTCGCCCTTCTTCCATCATGCCGGGCTGTGTGCCGTTGTTGATGAGCTCGAAGTAATCGTCATCAGCCACGTCCTCATCCTTATAGAGGAAGGTGATGTCTGCCAGGCTCGGTCCGATGCCGCCCTTTCCGTCATCGCCGTGACAGGAGGAGCAGTGGGCCTTGTAGATATCAGCGCCATCGGTAATTGCCTGAGGAACCCCTGCCAGGGGGTTAGGGATATGCACCTTCTCTCCCTCAGACTTCACCACCTTGGGCCTCTGCCGGGGAACAGCGGTGCCGAGGACCTGCATGTAGGCCACAAGGGCGTCCATCTCGGTCTTGCCGCTGAGGGCCTGGATCTCCTCAGGAGTGTAAGGGAAATCGAGGGCCTTCATGTTGGCCTCAACCTCTGCCGGATTGAGCATCTTGCCCTTGGTAAAGGCATAGGACGGCATGTTGGACTCAGGGAAGAATGACCTGGGGTCCTCAAAATGGCTGTAATGCCATGCGTCAGGGTACTTTCCGCCGACCCTGGCCAGGTCAGGCCCGGTCCTCTTGGAGCCCCAGAGGAAGGGATGGTCATAGGCGAACTCGCCTGCCTTGGAGTACTCGCCGTACCTCATGACCTCTGTCTTCAGAGGCCTGATGCACTGGGAATGGCAGTAAAAGCAGCCCTCCCTCTGGTAGATGTCCCTTCCGGCCAGCTGCAGGGCGGTAAAGGGCTTGAGGGTGTCAAGCTTGGGGTGCATCCCCGGCGTCAACATGGGGAGAAACATGGTGGCTATGGAGCCGATAAGGACCACAACAGTCGCCACGATGGTGAAGAGAATGGGTTTCTTGTAGAGTGTTCCAGCCATTGTCTTACCCCCTAAGCCTGTGACCCTGCGAGGTCGCCCTTGCGCATGGTCATCAGGATGTTATACACGAACAGGAGGAGCCCCACGATGAAGATCGTGCCGCCGATGGTCCTCATCTGCCAGAAAGGATAGTTCTTCACCAGGACCTCCATGAAGGAGTACTTGAGGCTCCCGTCAGGAGTGACTGCCTTCATCAGGGCGCCCTGCTGGATGCCGGTGATCCACATGGTGATGGAGTAAATAAGCTGTCCGATCAGGGCGAGCCAGAAATGGGTGTTGGCGATCTTCTCGCTGAAGATCTCGGTATTGTAGATCTTGGGCACGATGTAGTAGACCGCGGCGGTTATGACCATGGCGTCAAAGCCCATGGCGCCCATGTGGACATGGCCGGGCACCCAGTCAGTGTAATGGATAAGCTGGCTCACCACCCTCAGGCCCTGGGTAGGACCCTGGACGGTCTGAAGACCGTAGAAGGTGATTCCCAGGATAAAGAACTTGGTGAGGTAATTGGTCCTCATCTTTGTCCAGTCTGAGCCCACGGTGTAATAACCGTTAACCACCGACCCCCATGACGGAGCAATGAGGAAGAGAGTGAAGACGATAGCCAGGGTCTGGATCCAATCCGGAAGGGGGGTGTAAACCAAGTGATGCGCCCCTGTCCAGAGATAGGCAAAGACCAGGGACCAGAAGGAGATGATCGAGAGCCTGTGGCTGAAAATCGGGAGCCCTGTTGATTTGGGAAGGAAATAATAGAAAATGGCCAGGATCGCCATGGTGAGCTCGGAGCCCACGGCGTTGTGACCGTACCACCATTCCACGTTTGCGCTGTTCACCCCGGCAAAGAGGTGGTAGGACTTGAAGAGTCCTGCGGGAATGGAGAGGTTGTTCACGATATAGATGACTGCTATGGTGACGATGGTAGCAAGGATATACCAGAGCGATATGTACATCTGCTCTTCTTTCCTCTTGAGGATGGTGCCGATGAGGTTTACGGCAAAGAGCACCCAGAGGATGACCACTGCTATATCAAGGGGCCATTCAAACTCCGCATACTCGATGGACTGGGTCATTCCCATCAGGAGCGTCACCGTCCCTGCTGCAATACCGATATTAAAGAGGTAGAGGGTGAACCTCGCCAGCTTCGGGAAAAGAAGGGGCCTCCTGGCGAGCTTCATAGTGATGTAATAGAAGATACCCATGATTGCGCCCAGCACAAGGCCAAAGGCAAGGATGTTCACATGCACGACCCTCAATCTGCCGAAGGTGAAGAGCTCCGGAATGTTCCAGGAGGGAGCCCACATCTGGACCGACACCCAGAAGCCTGCAACGAGCCCAACGACCCCCCAGAAGATTGAGGAGAGGATGAAACCCATTACTGTTCGATTATCAAAGCGATAATCATTCATTCTACTGCCTCCCCGCACAACTATTGTGTAAGCCCCAAGGGGGCCTGTTGAATTCGGCCTTCTTTCAGATTATACGGCAAAATCGGGATTATTGAAGCAGATTGGAGAAATTCTGGGCCTTCAGCCTGTCCTCAACGCTCCTCGTGATCTCCACCCAGACAGGATGGACAGCACAGGAATTGCTGCGGGAGCAGCGATTTTCGTCAATAACGCACTGGTTAAGGGACAGAGGTCCTTCCGTTGCCTCAACAACATCGAGAAGGCTGATCTTCTTCGGCTCCCTTGCAAGCTGGAACCCTCCCTTCACCCCTCTGT
>JBAZFD010000344.1:0-2886 GCA_041653575.1 Thermodesulfovibrionales bacterium | reverse complement strand
ATGTCCACGCCGTACTTTCCCACTCTGTAGGGGCTGTGTATCTCCAGATGGGCGAGGAGCCTCTTCCAATTGCCGTTGAGCTCTCTCTGCTCGAACCCCTTTCTCTCCCCTCTCTCCCTGATCTCTGCGGTAAAAAAGCCTGAGGGATAGAGGTCCCCCAGGCTTTCAGCAAGGCGTTTTTATGAGCGTGGTTTCCCCCACATTGGGCTGGCCGGTGAAGGATATGCTGTTTAGCAGGCGATGCGGCTGACACCTGTCTTCTGGGCCGCCTCGGCAACCCTTCTTGCGACCTCTGCGGTGACTCCCCTGTCGAAGATGCTGGGGATGATGTTGTCCTCCCGCAGCTCTTCCTCCTCAAGTATGGAGGCAATCGCCTGTGCAGCGGCGAGCTTGATCTCGTCGTTCACCTCTTTTGCCCGGCAGTCAAGGAGTCCGCGGAAGATACCGGGAAAGCAGAGCATGTTGTTTATCTGGTTGGGGTAGTCAGACCTTCCTGTGGCGAATATCCTCGCGTGGGGGATCGCCTCTTCAGGTGTTATCTCAGGCTCCGGGTTTGCCATGGCGAAGACTATGGGGTCCTTTGCCATGTTCCGGATGTCCTCAGCCTTCAGGAGCCGTGGCGCGGAGACGCCGATGAAGAGATCCGCCCCTTTGATCACATCTGAGATGCTGCCCTTTTTCTGCTCAGGATTGGTCTGCTCTGCGAGCCATTCCTTTGAGGAGTTCATGTCCTCTTTCCTGCCCTTGTAAATCGCCCCTGCCCTGTCGCAGAGGACGATGTTTTTCACACCCATACGCATGAGCATCCTGCAGGTGGCTGTGCCTGCTGCGCCTGAGCCAGAGATGACCACCCTGAGCCCCTCCAGTTTTTTGCCCACTACCTTGACGGCGTTGATGAGTGCCGCCAGGATCACCACGGCAGTGCCGTGCTGGTCGTCATGGAAGACCGGGATATCCAGCTCTTTCTTCAGCCTCTCCTCTATATCAAAGCACCGGGGGGCTGCAATGTCCTCAAGGTTGATCCCTCCGAAGGCGGGAGCCAGGGCCTTTACAATGCTCACGATCTCATCGGGGTCCTGGGTTGCAAGCGCCAGGGGGAAGGCGTCGATACCGGCGAATTCCTTGAAGAGGAGGGCCTTCCCTTCCATCACCGGCATGGCTGCCTCAGGCCCGATGTTGCCCAGCCCGAGGACCGCTGTTCCGTCTGTGACAATGGCAACGGAGTTCTTCTTGATGGTGAGGTCATAGACCCTGTCTTTGTCCCTGTGGATGGCGTTGCAGACGCGCGCCACTCCGGGCGTGTAGACAAGGGAGAGGTCCTTCTGGTTCTCCACAGGGACCTTCGAGTGTATGCCGATCTTTCCCCCCTGGTGCAGGAGAAAGGTCTTGTCTGTGGCGGAGATGAGCCTGAGCCCGTTGATTGCCGAGACTGTTTCAATCATCTCCTGCTCATGGGCCTCATCCCTTGCCTGGATGGTGATCTCCTTTATGGCCGGACCTGTGCCGTTGGTCAAGGTTTTAAAGGAGGTAATCTCACCCCCTCTGTCCGACACTGCCGAGGCTATTTCCTTCAGCGAAGAGGCGGATTGGGGAACCTGAACTCTCAAAATGATGGTATAAGTATTGGTAGTTGTATTCATAACAAAAAATTATAACTCAAAAGCGGGGTATAATTCTTTCAGGATGGAAGAATTCAATGAGACAGAACTCTGGCCCCGTGAAGTCTCCGGGGCGAGGGAGATCCAGGAGATCCTGAGCAAGAGGGTTTGCATCACCCCGCTGAAGGAGAAGCCTTCGCTTATAGCGGGAGTTGACGCCTCATACTGTGATCATACGGTGATAGCCATCGCCTCTCTTTTCACCTACCCTGACCTGGAGCATCTGGCTGACTCTTTTTTCCAGGAAAAGGCCATATTCCCTTACATTCCCGGCTATCTCTCCTTCAGGGAGGGCCATGCCCTCATGGAGGCGCTGAAGCGTCTTCCCCGTGCGCCTGATCTCGTGCTCTGTGACGGCCAGGGGATCGCCCATCCCAGGGGGATAGGCGTCGCCTCTCATATAGGTGTCCTCATGGGGATCCCGACAATAGGCTGCGCCAAGTCCAGGCTTGTGGGGGAGTTTGACCTCCCTCCCTCAGCCAAGGGGCGCTGGACATATCTTGTGTATCAGGGCCGGAATGTGGGAGCTGTCCTGAGGACCAGGAACGGGGTGAAGCCGGTTTTCGTTTCTCCAGGACACCTTATGGATATCCCATCTTCTGTGGAGATAGTTATGGGCTCCATGGGGAGGTTCAGGCTTCCTGAGCCCCTGAGAAGGGCGGACTCCCTTTCCAGGGGGCTCAGGAGGGGCGACTCCGCGGAGCCCCCCTGTACATCCAGCAATGGAAGGCGCAGATGATGAGGGTCAGCGCTGTAATAACCGATGGCGAGAGGCTGCTTCAGCCTCCGCGCTATCTTTCGCACCACTGCCGGGCGTTCTGGAACATCCTGAGCCAGGGAGAGACAGGGGAATTCTTCATCTCTTCAGGCATCCATGCCCACTGCCAGGGCAGAATGGTCCTTTCAGGGTGGGGCATCATGGCCAGGTGCCTGCCGTCGGGGCTGCACAGGGCTGTGATCCCCTGGGGCGATCCGTTGGGGTTGAAGGGATAAGTCTCGGTGAAATCCCCATTGTCGTCTACATACCGGATGGGCGCAAGATTTTTTGCCAGCGCCTCGTCCATGATTCCCTTGTCGGGGAAATGAGCCAGACCTTCGCCGTGGGCAACCCAGACACCAAGGACAGACCCCTCCATCCCCTGGAGCATGACAGCGGGGCTGGGGAGGATCTTCACCGTTGAGAACCTGGACTCGAACCTGCCTGATCTGTTGTGGATGAACCGGGGCT
>JBAZFD010000343.1:0-2908 GCA_041653575.1 Thermodesulfovibrionales bacterium | reverse complement strand
CATCTGCCAGGATCAGGATAAGCCCTGACCCTTTCAAGGCATTCCCTAACCTGTCCCTCATATAAGCTTTACTCAAGATAACGACTATAAAAAGGTTTAGGACGGAGCTTGCGCCACGTCCCAGTAGGCCGGCGAAATAGGCGATTGATAGGCCGCCAGGTTTCCGGTCGCCTCGTCTACGCGAACCAAGAGACTCACACATCTACACCGGGGATGTTTAGGTAGGCTGGCTCCGTCTTTAAACTGGCCTTCCAGCTCTGCCCTGTCTCCGTCCATACCCTGGCATATTAAACATAGTCTGTCATCTGGTTTTGTCAGCCATTCCATGACCCAATGGCCGGGCAGATATCCTTTATCCCTGGCTTGAATCCAGCTCTCCCGCCTGGCTTCATTCAGGGCCGTCATGGTCTCTGTCCTGGATATGGTGTCGGCCCGGTCTCTTAAGAGCTTACGGCCGTATGCCTGGATTTGGGCCTGAATCTTCTCTGTGGATAGGCCGGACTGCTGAAGGCCCTTGAGCCTGGCATAATAGGCTTTACCCCGTCTGGGATCAAGACCTATTAACTCCCTGATCTGTTGGGCCTGCCATTGAACGGTCTGGCCTTCTGATAGGCTCTCATCCAGGATCGCCTTGACTCCTGCCCTGGTCTCCTGGTCTATGTACCTGATCCGTTCAGCGCCAAACTCGTTAACCCATTTTACAGCGCGAGGGTCCATCAGATCAGAGACGTATTGAACGTCCAGCTCTGTGTACGCCTTATCTAAAGGATAAAACGTCTTATGGACCTTCCTCTTCATAGGCGGTACTGATTTGGCCGCCTGTGCCCCGCCGTCCCGGAATATCTGTTGATACTCCAGCTTAAGGCCCTGGAGGTCCTGGCTAAAATGTTGCCAGGGTATAGAGTTTATAGCCGCCAGGGTGTCCCCCCTGGACAGGGCCTCCTTTAAGGGCTTTGGATCTATGGTCCGCCTCAGATCCCTTACGGCGTGCGTGAATACCCGGTCTACATCTGGAGTATGCTTATCCGCTATCTGTAAGGCTTTTCTCCATTCTCCTGTCATGCTTCCCTCTGGCTGGTTGACCCAAAACCGCCATATGGCGGAAATGGGTCGATTCGCCTAATATGGGCTATTCAGTCCTCTATGCCGGCGTCTTGAGCCGCCTTCTTTTGTTCATTATAGATGGGTAGCATATCATCTATATGGTACCGCCTGGCTTTAGCGTCGTCTATGGACTGCGTGTTGGTTGTCTGGTCTGACAGGTCTTATTCCTCCTTACCAGGTTTGGGCTTTTTCTGGCCTGATGATTTAGGGTTAGGCTTTTTCTGGCCTGGTTTTGTAGACCCTAACTCTCGGCCTGCCAGGTTAGTCTCTTCTGTACCTGTCCTGCCGGGCTTTGTGGGTTCTGACACGGCCTCTGACTCTGGCTTGTTCGACTCGGGCGAAGTCTCGCCTTCGGCCTCTGGCTGACTTGCAGCCTGAGTCTGTTGGGCCGCCCTGAGCTGATCCCTTAAGCCCTGCGTCTCCATATCTACCCGGTCTTGAACCTCTCTCTCGGGTACTAAAGGCTCTTCTTCCGCCACCTCTGGGAGACGGGCCATCTTCAGAAGGGCATTAGTTAAGGTTGCATTCGGGAATATGATAGCTCCGGCGTTCACTATGGCCTGGATAAACGCTCCTAGCTCTTTAAGGTCTACGGACTCTATCTCTTCATGGACCAGCTTAGGCAGGTTGGTTATCTTGAATGCGTTAAGCCTAACCAGGGCCGGGATTGCGTGATTATTGATCTCATCGGCTATGGAATCCAGGTATGCAGACATGGCTTCAGTGAATAGAGCGGTCTTGGACTTGGACAGGGCGAACGACCCGGTTTTACCAGATCCAAGGGTTAAGAAGTCTGCCATGACTGACATAGCTATCTCAGTCTTATACCTGTTAATGGTCTCGGCTGTAGTAGAAGCCCTCTGAGATCCTTTAGAATCACCCAACAGGGACAGGTCATACCGCTTGTTACCCTTGTTATCATACTCCAAGGGCATTATAGCGCCTTCTGCCTGGTCCCGCCTTATGTTGGTGATCATGTTCTTATACCCGATCAAGGCCCGCTTTTCTTCATCTGTGGACTTCGGGTTTATGGCGGCGTTAACGATATTGACAGGCAACCAGATAATAGGATACCCTGCCAGGTCTCTTTCTATGCCTATGGCCTCTATGATCTCTATGGTTTTCTTGTAGTACCAGGCCCTATACGCAGTCCTTAAAACGGACATGCCTTGAGGGTTGCCCTTATGAGACTTGGTTCTGAAAAGAAGGCCCTTAGCCCTGGGAATCTCTCTCATCTTGTAGTCTGGCGGGCCGAGCTGGATATAGGCGGCTATCTCGCCGGATGGCTTGAACCTCCAGCCCCAAAGGGTATCTTGAGACCGGATAGGCAGTTTAGCCCATCCTATTCGGCCATCGTCATAGGCGCTGGATAGGTCGTCGTCCTTGATATTAACGCCCTTTCTGAGCTTATAGCAGATCTCATGGAACGAGAACCCAAAGACCAGGAAGCTCAAGACCTCTGTGATAAACTCAGACCAGGTCATACTCATATCGTTGCGGCATTGTTCTATATGCTCTGCCGCTTCTTTATCACCTGGCGTCTCGCCTCCCGGCTCTACTCTCCATTTGGTCTGTCTGGCCAGCATCTCAATTGTAAACAGAATAGCGCCTATAGTAGCGTCATTCTGTGACATCTCCCGGAATACCCGGACATAGTTCTGCCCGGATAGGGCGGGTAACCATTCCTCGAAGACCAGGGCTCCAAACCTACGTAAGCCTGTTACACCGTACTCTGCGTAGATATCAACAGATTCAGGCGCTACCGCCTGCATAGGTATAGAGGAGTCCTGGAACCCCATGCTTG
>JBAZFD010000342.1:0-2919 GCA_041653575.1 Thermodesulfovibrionales bacterium | reverse complement strand
GATGCGGACCTCATCGGTATTCCTGTTCATATCGTCATCGGCGAAAAGGGGATCAGGGATGACATTATTGAGCTGAAAAGCCGCCGGACAAAGGAACTGAGAAAGGTCCCTGTCAGCCAGGGGATTGAAGAGGCAATCCGGCTCTATGGAGAGCAGTAAGGGGTGATTCCCCCCCTGCCCTGTGGTATCATTAAAGAATGAAAAAAGTCTTTGAGAGGCCCGAGAGCCTCAAATCCACCCCCTTCCGTTACTGTCCTGGATGCGGTCACAGTCTTATCCATCGTTTGATTGCCGAGACTGTGGACAAGCTCGGCATACGTGAGGAGACCATCGGCATAGCCCCTGTCGGCTGTGCTGTCTTTGCCTATGATTACTTCGAGTTCGACATGATTGAGGTTGCCCACGGCAGGCCTCCGGCAGCGGCAACAGGGATGAAGCGGGTCCATCCCGACAAAATTATGTTTTCCTATCAGGGCGATGGAGACCTGGCTGCCATAGGCACAGCAGAGATCATTCATGCTGCCAACAGGGGCGAGAATATCAGTGTCTTCTTTGTCAACAACGCCACCTATGGCATGACAGGCGGCCAGATGGCCCCCACCACGCTCCTTGAGCAGAAGACAACCACCACCCCGAAGGGCAGAGAGGTCATGTCTGCCGGCCATCCCCTGCATGTCTCCGAGTTGCTGGCAACTCTTGAGGGTGTTTCATTTATCGCAAGGACAGCAGTTGAATCCTTCAGGAATCTGGTGCAGACAAAAACGTTGATAGAAAAGGCCTTCCGGTACCAGATGGAGGGAAAGGGATTCAGCTTTGTGGAGATCCTCTCGCCCTGCCCTACCGACTGGTGGATGCCGCCTCATAAGGCTACAGAATGGATGAACTCCCGGATGATGGATGTATACAAGCTCGGCGTATTTAAAGATAAATTCAATACCTCGGAATAACATGGAAGAACGGATCATTATTGCAGGCTCAGGAGGACAGGGTGTCCTTTTTCTGGGGAAACTGATTGCCTATGCCGGCATGGTTGACGGCAAAGAGGTGACATGGTTCCCTTCCTATGGCGCTGAAATGAGAGGCGGCACGGCAAATTGCACGGTTGTCATATCCCCGGAGATGATCGGCTCTCCTGTGGTAAGAAACCCCCATATCCTGATAGCCATGAATGAGGCTTCCTTCCAGAGATTTGCCGGGCGGCTTCTGCCGGGCGGTACCCTCCTGTACGACTCCTCTTTCATGAATCTTCCTGTTCCCATGACCGAAATAAAGGCCTCCGGCGTGCCTGCCAGCGATGTGGCAGCCTCCTTGCGGAATACTAAGGCAGCGAACATGGTCCTTCTGGGCGCCCTTATCGCCCTCACCCGGACCTTCTCCCGTGAGGCAGCGATCAGGACCCTGGAGGAAATGACCCCTTCCCACAGGCGAGATGCCCTGGAAACCAATACAGAACTCATGCGCAGAGGATATCATTTCATTGAAGATCAGAAAAATTAAGATAAGCGACATACAAGAGATCCAGAAACTGATCAATGACTTCGCCCGGAAGGAGGAGATGCTCCCCCGTGCGCTCAATGAGCTCTATGAGAGTGTGAGGGACTTCGTTGTCTGCGAGCAGGATGGAGCGATTGTGGGTGTCTGCGCCCTCCGTGTCCTCTGGGAGGATCTTGCCGAGGTCCGCTCCCTTGCAGTCAAAAAGGAGTTTCAGCGCCTTGGCATAGGGAAGAGTCTTGTGAAGAGATGCCTTAAAGAGGCAAAGGATCTGGGGATCACACAGGTCTTCGCCCTCACCTACCAGGACAAGTTCTTCAAAAGACTCGGTTTTTCCGACATAGACAAGGCAAAGCTCCCCCACAAGATCTGGGGCGACTGCCTCAGATGCCCCAAATTCCCCGGCTGCGACGAAATCGCCGTCATTATCGACCTGTCGGAAAAACCGAAAAAGCAGAAGAAATCCTGAGAATGTGGCTTACATTATTCTGCCTGTCCTTCATATAGCCTTCATCTTCTCCTCCTTGTTATGCCTGGGTTTTCCTGGGCGCAAGCTCTACGAGAGAGAACCAGCCCCGGGGATCGGAGAAAGACCTTTCGATCCTCAGTCCTGCCTCCTCCGCCATCGCCTCTGCCGACTCCATGCTGAACTTCCTGCATATCTCGGTGTGGATCGTCTCACCCTCCTCCATCTCAACGCGCAGGCCGAGCCCCCTGATCTCGGCTGATATGTCGCGGTTCGCCCTGAGGTGCATCTCCACCTGCTCCTTCTCCTCGTTGTAAAAGGCAAGGTGATCGAAATGAGAGGTCTCGAAATCAGCCTTCAGTTCCCTGTTCAGGACCTGAAGGACGTTTCTGTTGAAGTCAGCCGTAATCCCTTGCCTGTCGTTGTAGGCACGCTCCAGAAGGTTCGCAGGCTTTATCATGTCTATGCCGAGAAGAAACCTGTCCTCAGGCTCCATCAGTCCCGCTATGCCCTCAAGGAGACATCTCCTCTCCTCATCGGAAAAGTTCCCGATAGTGCTCCCGAAAAAGAGGAAGAGCCTCTGTCTCCCTGAAGGGATTTTTTCAATGTGTTTCGTGAAATCAGCCACGATGCCCCTTATCCTCAGGCCGGGATAGATATCAAGCAATTCGGTAGAGGACTCAAGCAGGGCGGACTCGCTCACATCCACAGGCACGTAGCAGATATCCGATGTGCAATCCCTGAAGGATGCGTCGAGAAGGGCGCGGATTTTCAAGTTTGCGCCTGAGCCGAGCTCCACGATGTCGCCCTCCCGCATCGCCTCAACAATACTGACCGCAGAGCTGCGCAGGATGGCGAGCTCGGTGCGGGTCTGGTAGTACTCGGGGAGGCGGCAGATGGAATCGAAGAGCTCCGAGCCCCTGGCATCGTAGAAATATTTGCTCGGCAGGGACTTCTGTTCC
>JBAZFD010000341.1:0-2953 GCA_041653575.1 Thermodesulfovibrionales bacterium | reverse complement strand
ACTTTGACCCTCGGGTAGTAGAGACCTTTCTAAGATTTCTTGATGGAGAGCTGAAGACCTATGGATGGAGAGGTACTGCGGCAAGGGAACTGAATTCACCGTTGTGATACACTCAGGCAGGCCGTGAAGTCAATGCAGGAGAGGAGGTAGCATCAGATGACAGCTCAATTTCTCCAGGGACAGCTGGATTACATCTTCTTTTTTTATGGCCTTGCCTTTATTCTCCTGGCAGCCATCTGTGCCATAATCCGCCAGGAAAAACCGTGGCCCCTTTCGTGGGGGTGGCTGGGTCTCTTCGGACTATCACACGGTATCAATGAGTATCTGGAGCTGATCGCCCTTGGTTTGGGGGATAGCCCGTTCTTTTCCTCCCTGAGGCTTGGGGTAGTGACTCTCGCCTATTGCTTCCTCCTGGAGTTCGGAAGGGATGGACTGAACAGACTTCAGGAAAAGGCAGCAGGCAGATGGATCTACATCCCCTTACTGCTCCTGGCGATGACAGGGGGAATGGCAGGTATCGCGGGATTGAATGCACCGGTCCGGTACTCTGTAGGCTTTATCGGTGGCCTGCTGTCTTCATGGGCATTATTCAGGGCATCCAGGGCTGAGCAAAACATTCGGCGTGTCCTGTTTCTTGCCTTCATTGTTATGACCCTTTACACCCTCTCTGTCATCCTTGTTGTGCCTAAATCAGCCTTCTTTCCTGCCTCAGTCATTAACGACGCCTCCTTCCTGTCTTTTACCGGCCTGCCCATTCAGTTGATCAGGGGGCTCCTGGCCATTATCCTCGCCGTAGCCATATGGGAATATCACCGCCAGATCAGGTGGTCCGACAACCCTGAGCTCAGTCAGAATACTGAAAAAATCAGCCTGCAAATCATTTTTTCCCTGGTGCTTGTCCTGGTAGTGGGATGGGTTGCCGTTGAGACCATGGGAGCGAAGAGGGCCGGGGAGGAGCGGAGCGATATTCGCAACCAGGCAAGGATTGCGGCCGGAGCTCTGAACACGGACAGGATCAAGAACCTCTCCGGTACGGTATCCGACCTGGGGAATCCTGATTATGTCCGGCTGAGAAAGCAATTGATGGCCCTGGAGCATGACAATCCACACCTCCGCTGGCTCTACCTCATGTTCCAGAGAGAGGGTCGAATCCTCTTTTCCGTTGACTCCATCCCCGAGGGAAAGTTCGGCCATACTGACCCAGGCGTGGCCTACGACCAACCCCCCAGGGAGCTTTTCGGCCTGTTCTCCACAGGTCAGGCGATGGCGGTGGGGCCTTACAGCGATGAATACGGCTCTTTTCTGTCGGGTTTCGCCGCAATACGGGATCCTGAAACCAACAGAGTCATTGAAGTCATCGGGATTGATATCAATGCCGATGAGTATCTGGGGATGGTGGCCCGGTCCCGCCTGGCTGCCATTGCCATCACCCTCCTGATATCCTCGCTTTTCATTGTCTTTTTTGTCTTCCGCCAGCGGCTCTGGGAAGCTGCACAGATAGTAGCTGTCAGTGAAAAGAGACTGGCTGATGCCCAGAGGGTCGCCCATCTCGGAAGCTGGACGTTTAATCCCAGGACTCAGCGGATTTCATGGTCGGAAGAGATGGCCAGAATCTTCGACCTTGACCCTGCAACCGGTCCGCCCTCCTACCCTGAGCTCCGTCGGTTCATTCACCCTGAAGATGGGGAAAGGCTGGATGCAGCCATTCAGAGGGCTGAGGAATTTGAGCTGGACCTGCGCGTGATCAGGCCCGACGGCGCCATGAGATATATTGCCTCAAAAGGAGAGTTCAGGCGCTCGATCAGCGGAGAGGTAATCGAGCTGACAGTGACATCCCAGGACATCACCGACCGCAAGATGGCAGAGGAGGCCCTGAAGGAGAGCGAAGACAGGTTCCGCAGTATCTTTGAGTCAGCCAACACCGGAATTGCTTTTGCCAACAAAGATGGCGCCATTATCCAGGCAAACCAGGCCTTTGAGAAAATTGTGGGATATTCAGTCGGTGAACTGGCGCATATCAATTTCATGCAGTTTGCCCATGCCGAAGACAGGGAAAAGGAGATGGCGCTTCTTGCGGAACTGACTGAGCACAAGAGGGAGCATTACAGGCTTGAGGAGAGATATGTCACCAAAGCGGGAAAGATGATCTGGGTTGACATAGCAGTGGGAACAGTATGGGACAATAAAAGGCAGCCGTTGTACTTTGTGAAAGTGCTGAATGACATCACCGAGCGGAAGCAGGCTGAGGCAGCGATCATCGAGGCAAAAGAGAAGTATACCGACCTGGTGAACAACCTGGAGGTCGGCGTATGCCGCACCACGCCGGGGCAGGAAGCGGAGTTCCTGGAGGCAAACCCGGAAATGGTATCCATGCTTGAAGCCGGCTCCAGGGAAGAGCTTATGAGACACAAGGTGGGTGAGTTCTATGTCAATCCTGAAAGACGGGAACAAATCATTGTCAAGCTCATCAAATCAGGGGCTGTCCGGGATGAGGAAGTGGAGCTTCAGACCCTCAAAGGCAAAAAATTCTGGGCCTCAATAACCGCAATCATGAAGAGGGACAAGGCCGGACAGGTCTATAGTGACGCTATCATCAGGGATATTACGGACCAGAAAGAAGCGGTTGACCTGATACTTGAGCTGTCCCTCTCGGACGAGCTCACCGGACTATCCAACCGCCGTGGATTTATGACACTGGCGGCCCAGCAACTCAATATCGCGGACCGGCTGAAACAGGGATTGGTCCTGATCTATGCAGACATAGACAGGATGAAGTGGATCAATGATACCCTGGGCCACAATGAGGGAGACCAGGCACTCAGGAATGTGGCAGCTGTCCTGAAAAACACCCTCCGCGCATCCGATATTATCGCCCGGATCGGGGGGGACGAGTTTGCAGGTCTGGCGCTGGAGACGTCGGATATGACGGCTGAGGGAACCAAGTGCAGGCTGC
>JBAZFD010000340.1:0-2964 GCA_041653575.1 Thermodesulfovibrionales bacterium | reverse complement strand
CACCCCCCGGCCGGCCGCTCTCGCTTCCTCTGCCTGGTCGGTGAGTCCCTGTCTTTCAAGCTCATCCGCCCTCTGGTTGGCTGAATCGATGGTACTCTGTGCCTGAGATAACCCGAATAGCACCCCTGCGGAGCCTGCACCCCAATTGGAGGCCGATTTACCTATGGTTCTGGCCTTCCCTATCAGGTCGGTGTATTTGGCCGTGTCACCTGCCAGTTTAGCCGCTTTCGCACCCGCCACTACCCCGCTCATGCCCTTCAGTATCCTGGCCCCTGTCGTGGCCAACCCGCCCGGGATGATCGAGGGCGCCAGCATCTTAGACCCTTCATAGATGATCTTTTCAAGCCATGGCTGATCTTCCGGGGCTTCCCCGAACCAGTCCTTGGCCTTCTCCTGACTCCACTCCTTTACCGCCTTCCCGCCTTTCTCCATAAGACCGAAGGGAGAGTATTCCCCTGCGGTCTCTCCAAGGAGGGCCTTCACGGGTCTGTTGAGCTGGCCACCCACGAATTCAAGAGCTTCACCTCCCAACTTCGGGAGTTCAGTGGTAGCACCTTCAGCCACGCCTCTTCCAAGGGCCTTTGCCGCGCCTGTGAAGGTAGCGCCTTTCTCTTCAGGCTCATACTCAGAGAGGGCCTGATAAAACTCTTCATCAGACATCAAGGCAGACGCCTTATCCTGTGGAGCCTCAGAGAGAATGGAGTAGAATTCTTCGTCAGTAAACATTCAGGTATCCCTGTACAATAAAGGAGGTGGACAACCTTAGAACCTTGGTTTCAGAAGTCCCTTTTCTTCGGCTTCGCGTTTTTTGCGTTGCGACTCTGAAATGTTGAATGCCCTTCTTTCTGATACGCTCTGTCCGCGCGCAGAGAGCCAACTTCCCGCCTTCTTGACATCTTTAATAGCTTGTCCTGGCCCCGTCATTTTGCTGAATTCCCTTGCTGTATCTCTTGATGCCTGTTCTCCTTCCTCAGCAAATGGGCTTTTCCCTTGGGCTATTCTTTCTCTTGCATGTGCAATGGCCTTCTGAATGATCAAACTGGTCGGCTTGTTCCCGGCAAGCAAGAAATCAACCTCTTGGCCGGTCAGAGTCGGAACAAGAACGGGTATCTGCGTTTCTTTCCCATCAAGGGTTATTCCAACCGAGAGTTCTGTCGATACTTTCCCATCCGGTCTCTTGAGTGGACCAAAAAAGCCGTTTCCTTTTGGGGTTCCGTCAACCCTGTTCCCGTAGCCCCCAGAGTCCCCAAGAAGTCCAGCCATGTCAGGAAACATAGACTTAAACTTTTCGCGTAAGGCTGGGGCTCTCTGGTCTCCCCTTGCCTCAAATCCCCTAATCATATCCACTATGGATTCCGGTGCAGGTCGCCCTTCAAGATAATCTGCTGCCGCCCCCGCTGGCTGTGGGGGTTGTTCCGGTTCCTCTCCCGGCCACGCTTCTTTCTTGACATCAGGGAACCCTCCCGCATTTGGACCAAGCTTTGCGCCTTCCTTCTTGTATCGCTCCTCAATATCGTTCATTTCGGACTGCAGCTGAGATCTCCGGGTGCCGTCAGGATCACTGATATCGGTCAACCCCTTTATCTCCTGTGCCTTGACTTTGTACTGATCTACCAGGAACTTCTGGTCAGGGGTCTGCCTAAATCGATCGATCTTCCCCTCTGCCTTCCCGGTCATGGCATTCGAAACGGCTTTCAGCCCCTCGAACCTCTGCTCTCCTTCGGGGGTATTGATCTTTGATGGTCCGGGCCTGGATCCGACATTACTGAACCCGCCAAGGAACCCCTTGGGCTCTGCCTCACTTGCGGGCCTCGCTTCCTCGTTCTGGTAGATGCCGGTCTCCCGTGTAAAGTCTTTCCCAAGAAATCCACCAGAAGGGAGCTTTTTCACTCCCGTCACGCCTTCAGGAGGATTGAAGAAGGCGGGTTTACTCAGGTCGTCCAACTGGTTCAGGACATTGTTCAGAACCCGCCCTTGGGTCTCGTTCGCCTTGACCTTGTTCCATGAGTCATCCCATTGAGGAGTGCCAGGGAGAGCGCCGCCCGATTTCTGGACTTCCCGGGCCTGCTTCAGTCCTTCAAGCTGCTCCTGCTGTATCTGCTTCAGGGTCTCAAGTCTTTCAAGGAAGTTCTCCGTCATCTGCTGTTCTGATTCAGTGTAGTCCCCCGCCCTGCCAACTGGTTGTGCATATGCCCTTGCCATCTCGTACCCCCGATCAAGCGAAGAAGGATCGTTCCCTAAGTGTTGCAGGTTTGTACCGTGCAAGAAGGTTCTTTTGCACTTGAGCGCTCTCTTCTATTCCCTGGACAAGCCGAGCCATGGCGGTATTTACAGGACTGGCAGCCACCTTCCCTGAAGACTGAGGAGCGACCGCAGGACTGCCTTTCGATATCATCCCTCCTCCTGATCGTGGGGGGGAATAACCGGAGTCCGGGCCTGCCTGTGCAATCTGCTCCCCGGACATGAAATACCCGCCAAAGGGAAGATCCGGGTAAACTATCCTGCTCGAGCTTTCAACGCTCGAAGTGCGCTCAAAGGGTCCGCTTCCCCATTGGTTCCGAGGGTCGTATTTTTCCCCTCTGACATATTGCTCCTGTCCGGTGTCGAAACCCCTTCGCCTTCTCTTTCCTTCACCTGCAATTACGTCGAGTTCCATTTTTGCCCCCTACCTGAAATTAGATCGAAAGGAGTTCTTGACCGCCTGCCGTGCAGCCTGATCCGCAAGGTTTTTCTTCTGAGCCGTCAAACTCTGGTAGGTGTCGTATGCCTGACCGCTACCAGGGCTACTCATTGCATCCCATGTGCTTGTAGGCCATCCACCACCCTTGCCACCTGAGCCAGCCTGCAGGATGCTGTTGATAGACGAGATCTGCGAAAGGATATCCCCGCCGTCTCCACCCTTGACTATTCCACCACCACCACCTCCTCCACCACCCCCGCCGCTCAACTGGCCCCCTGCAGGAG
>JBAZFD010000339.1:0-2974 GCA_041653575.1 Thermodesulfovibrionales bacterium | reverse complement strand
TCCGAGGTGCGGCAGACCGTCAAGGGACCGATGATCATGCTTTCCCGTACTGATTCAAAGTTTGTGGCCAACCTCTTCAAGACTGAGGTGCCTGAGATACACGACGGCGTGGTCATCATAAAGGGGATTGCCAGGGAGGCAGGTGAGAGGACAAAGGTCGCTGTTTTCTCTAAGGACTCTGCTGTCGATGCCGTGGGCGCCTGCGTGGGGATGAAGGGCACCCGCGTTCAGTCCATTGTCAGAGAGCTGAGGGGGGAGAGGATCGACATCATCCCCTGGAGCGATGATCCGAGGATATTCATTGCCAGGGCTCTCACTCCTGCAACGGTGGACAGGGTGGGGATCAATGAGGATGTGAAGACCGCGATGGTGATCGCCGATGACCAGCAGCTCTCCCTCGCCATAGGCAAAAGGGGGCAGAACATCAAGCTGGCAACCAGGCTCACCGGCTGGGAGATAGAGATAATCAGCGAGTCCGAGTACTCGAAGATCAGGATAGAAGAGGTGGACAAGTCCCTTGATGAGGCCCTGAGGAAAAGGGAGGTTTGATTCTCCCGGCCCGGCCATGGATCTGACCACAGCTGTCCAGTATATAAAAGGAGTCGGGCCCCAGCGGGCGCGGCTCCTTTTACGTCTCGGGGTTGAAACAGTGAGGGACGTCCTTTTCCATCTTCCCTCCCGGTATGAGGACAGGGCCTCCATCAGTCAGATCTCCCGGCTTTCCCCCGGCAATCATACGGTCATGGGCAAGGTGATGCGTGCCGACCTTGTCAGCCCGAGCCCCAGGAAGCCGCGGCTGAAGATCCTTGAGGTGGTCATTTCCGACGGTAGCGGCTTCCTGACGGCAAAGTGGTTCAACCAGGCCTTTCTCAGGAAGCTCTTTACCCCAGGCCAGGAGCTCCTCCTCTATGGGCAGGTGAAGCCGAACTTCAGGGGCACCGGCCTTGAGATGGTGAACCCTGAGCACGAGGTGGCTGAAGAAGGGGAAACCGCCGGAGCAACAGGCCTGCACACCGGGAGGATTGTCCCCGTGTACAGGACCACCGAGGGGCTGAACCAGAGGCAGCTCAGGGGGATGATCCATTCCCTGCTCCAGTCTTTTTCCTCCATCCCGGATCCCCTTCCCGCAGAGATCCTCCGATCCCATAACCTCCCTGACCTGAGAGAGAGCCTTGTCCATGTCCATTTCCCCCCCGGAGGCATTCCCCTTGATGATCTGAACAGGGGGGTAAGCAGGTACCACCAGAGACTCGCCTACAATGAGCTCTTCGCCATGGAGGCCGGGCTGGCAGTACTCAGGATGGAAGAGCAGAGAGAAAAGGGGATCTCCTTTGCTCCTGACGGGAGGCTCACGGCGAAGCTTGTGGAAAGCCTTCCCTTCAGCCTCACCGGCGCACAGGAGCGGGTGTTCCGGGAGATCATCGGGGACATGAAAGCCCCCTTTCCCATGAACAGGCTCGTCCAGGGTGACGTGGGTTCAGGCAAGACCATCGTCGCCCTCCTTGCCATGCTCTCCGCTGTGGAGAGCGGGTACCAGGCCGCCATGATGGCCCCCACGGAGATTCTCGCCGAACAGCATTTCATAACCATTCACAGGCTGGTGGAGGCGCTGGGGCTGAAGGCCTCCCTTATCACAGGCTCACGGAAGGAAAAGGATGCGGCAGAGGAAGCGGATATTGTCATCGGGACCCATGCCCTGATCCAGGAGGGGAGGTCCTTCAGAAACCTTGGGCTCGTGGTCATTGATGAACAGCACAGGTTCGGGGTGATGCAGAGGGCCTCCCTCAGGAAAAAGGGGATGAACCCCGATACCCTTGTCATGACCGCAACCCCCATACCCAGGACCCTTGCCCTTACCCTTTACGGCGACCTTGATTACTCGGTGATCGATGAGCTCCCTCCCCGGAGGAGCCCCATAAAGACACGGCTCATCTATGAGGCGAACAAACGGGAGATCTACCGGCTTATCAGGGAGGAGACAGGCAAGGGAAGGCAGGTCTATGTGGTCTATCCCCTTATCGAGGAGTCTGAGGCAATGAACCTCAAGGCAGCTGCCACAGGTATGGAGGCGCTCCAGGCGATGTTTCCTGAACTGCGGGTGGGTCTTCTCCACGGCAGGATGAAGACCGCTGAGAGGGAAGGGGTGATGAGGGAGTTCAAGGACGGCCTCATCCATATGCTTGTCTCCACCACAGTGATAGAGGTGGGGGTGGATGTGCCCAATGCCAGCCTCATGGTTATAATACATGCCGAGAGGTTCGGCCTTGCCCAGCTCCACCAGCTCAGGGGCAGGGTGGGCAGGGGGGCTGACCAGTCCTTCTGTATTCTTCTCTGCTATAATGCCCATGGAGATGCGCAGCGGCGGCTGGAGGTAATGGTGGAGACCACCGATGGTTTCAGGATTGCCGAGGAGGACCTGGAGATCAGGGGGCCCGGTGAATTCTTCGGCACGCGCCAGTCGGGTCTGCCTGACCTGAAGGCGGCAAACCTGGTGCGGGACGCCAGGCTGGTTGAGATAGCCCGGAAAGACGCCTTCAGCCTCCTGGAGCAGGACCCCGGACTGGGCTCCCATCCGGTCCTCAGAGGGTTTGTAGAGGATTTCTGGGGTAAGAGGCTTGAACTCTTCAAGACAGCGTGAGAGGTGCATATGCTTGGCAGACTAAGAAGAGACCTTGAGAATGCCGTAGGGAAGATCAAGTGGTTCTCGTCCCTCCTTGCTGAGAGGGTGAGGATTGAGATCATGGTTTTCAGGCTCCTGTACCGTTCCGAGGAGCTCAGGAAAAAGCGGGACGAGCTCCTCAGGACCATAGGACAGGAGGTGTATGAGATGAAGGGAAAGGAGAGGGATGTCTATTCCCACAAGCCTGTGGCGGATGCAGTCAGGGAGCTTGATGCCCTGGAGCCTGAGATGGAGGCTACCCTCAGGAAGGCCTCAGAGATCAGCAGGATCGTGACATGACATTTCCTGAGGTTG
>JBAZFD010000338.1:0-2977 GCA_041653575.1 Thermodesulfovibrionales bacterium | reverse complement strand
TCCTGAGCCGTCAGGCCGAGGGTCTCCTCGAGGGCAGAGGCCTCAAGGGTGTGATCGGCGAGCTCATTCACCCTTTTTTTAGCCCGCCTTGCCTTCCGGATCTCCCCGTTGAGAAACTGGAGACGGCAGCTCATGGACTTCAGATCATCAAGGAGGGCGTGGGAGAAGTCGTCCTTCAGCCTCAGCTCATAAACCTTCCCAATAATCTGCTCCCTGTTCTCCTGGAATGCGGCAGAAAGGGATGGATCATCCATTGCCCCCCGCGCCCGCTGAAGCAGGGACTTCCTCTGCGTATAAAGGACATGAGTACCCTGAGATATACGGGAGAACCGCTCTTTCTCCCCCAGGAGGTCATCTCCCGAGAGCTCCTCACCGTCCTGGATGAGATCGGCAAAAGGCGCAGTTCCGTTCTCCACGAGCGTGCCCAGGTTGATGATCCTGTCAAGGACAAAAGGGATGACGAACATTTCCTCGCATATGCGCCGGGTTCCGGCCTCAATCCTCCGGGCCACCTCAACCTCTCCCTCCCGATTGAGAAGGGGGATGGAACAGATCCCTTTCAGGTAGGACCGGACGGGATCATACTCATACTCTATTGACTCCTTGATTAACCTTTCCGGTTCCTGAGCCTCTGGATCCTTTATATCGCCTTCCTCATACATACCTTCAGGGGGTAATACTCCTTCCTCTCTCTGGGGAACCTCTTCGTAGAGGTGAGCAAAGGGAATCTTCACGACTGTCCTCCTTTTGAATTAAGGTTTGGCTCTTCTTCATCTGCTACAAGGGCTTATTTTATTAAGCAATAATTACACCAAAGTTGAGTGCCAGACGGTAAACTAAAGAAAAATAAGCCTTTTTCTTTGAACAGCGCGGACACAAATGGGGGGGAAGTTCATGATGAACAGGTCATTTTGAACCTGCGCGTCAGTTTGGACAATCGTTTTGACCCGGTCATTGGAGTCTTTTCTTCAGGAGGATCATGGATATTTGAAAAGTCTGGAGGTTCG
Organism: Thermodesulfovibrionales bacterium; assembly: GCA_041653575.1. Taxonomy (GTDB): domain Bacteria; phylum Nitrospirota; class Thermodesulfovibrionia; order Thermodesulfovibrionales; family Dissulfurispiraceae; genus JBAZFD01. The sequence continues at coordinate 1,970 of JBAZFD010000338.1, read as the reverse complement.
CTTTTTGATATGGTTATCGGGGGCTCCCGACAGGCCAAGAAGGATGCCCCAAGCGTGAGGAGTCCGGCTATTCCCCACGCTTGGAATGACTACGACGAAGGTTTTTCAGAAGGCTGGAGCTCGATTCCCTTTTTCTTGAGTTTCTCCAGGAGGGTTGTCCTGTTCAGGCCGAGGAGTTCGGCTGCCTTTTTCTTTACCCCTCCCGACCGGGTAAGGGCCTGGATGATGAGCCCCCTTTCTACACTATCCAGAAGTGCGTTCAGGTCGATACCCCCGGAGGGGAGCGGCATACCCCTAGGTGACAGGAGCAGGCCTGCCTGACCCTGCACAGGGGCGATTCCTTCTGCTGTCCTGAGATCCCCGCAGGTCTCTGTGCGGAAACGCTCCGGCAGGTCCTCGATCGTTACTGTGCCGGTGTCGTTCAGGATCACGATCCTCTCAACGAGGTTCTCAATCTCCCGCACATTCCCCGGCCAGCGGTACGACAGGAGGCAGTCCATAATATACGACGGCACCTTGAGGAGGTCCTTCTTTTTCTTTTTGCAGAAGATCTGCATGAAATGGTCAATCAGGACGGGGATGTCCTCTTTTCTCTCCCTGAGGGGAGGCAGGTCCACAGGGATCACGTTCAGACGGTAAAAGAGGTCTTCCCTGAAACTGCCGTCGCGGGTGGCCTTCTCGAGGTCCCTGTTCGTTGCAGCCAGGATGCGCACATCTATCTTTACGGTCTTTGTGCCTCCAACCCGCTCGAACTCCCGCTCCTGGAGCACCCTGAGGAGCTTGACCTGGAGAGATGGATGGAGTTCCCCGATCTCATCAAGGAGAAGGGTGCCGCCGTTTGCGAGCTCGAACCTGCCGATCCTGGTATTCACCGCACCGGTGAAGGCCCCCTTTTCGTGGCCGAAGAGCTCCGACTCGAGGAGGTCCTTGGGAATGGCGGCGCAGTTCAGGGGGATAAACGGATGATGGGAGCGGGAGCTGTTGTAATGGATCGTCTTAGCCACGACCTCCTTGCCGGTCCCGCTCTCGCCGGTGATCAGAACGGTGCTCTCCGTATCGGCGATCTTCCTGATCATGTCGTAGACCTTTTGCATCTGGGGAGAGTCACCGATGAGGCCCTGGAAGTTGTACCTCTGCCGGAGCTGTTTTTTGAGCATCACGTTTTCCTGCTTGAGCTTCGAGAGGTCGAGCGCCCTGTTTACGGTGATGAGGAGCTCTTCGAGGATGAAGGGCTTGGTGATGTAATCAAAGGCGCCCAGACGCATCGCCTCAACAGCTGTCTTTATCTCGGCAAAGGCGGTGACGACAATGGAGGGAGTGGTGATATTGAGTTCAGCCGCCTGCTTCAGCACATCCAGTCCGCCGAGTCGGGGCATGACGAGGTCAACGAAATAGACAGCAAACTTCTCCTGGGTAAGGAGCTCAATCCCCCTTTCACCGTTTTCCGCTGTGGTGACGGAAAACCCCTTCTTTGTGAAGAACTTGTCAAGAAGGTCCCTGACCGTCACCTCATCGTCAATCACCAGTATCCGGTTCATACAGCAATAGTACGTAAAAAGGTCGTGAGGTGTCAATACTTTGACTGCCTTTTCCCCTGGAGTCGCATGGCGGTTGATCCATTACAGAGCGTTGCCACCCGGATTCTCCCTTTTGCCGGTTCCGGCAATGACAAGGGGTAACCCTCTGTCTCCTGATCCTCCAGCCTCTTGGTAACAGATCCGCATAGCACGGAAGTCCCGACCCAATCAGGGGATGAGCACGGTCTTTCCGTAGGCCGGCGCCTCCATGATCAGGTGATGGGCCTTCGGCGCCTCAGGGAGGGGCAGTTCCCTTCCAACGACAGGCCGTATGCTCCCGTTCTCCAGTCCTGCAGCCAGGGCGGCATGGATGCTCCTCATCTCTTTTTCCGATGTGTTCCAGAGGAGGAGACCCAGGACAGCCGCTTCCCTTGCCATGGCATCGCGGGGATT
>JBAZFD010000337.1:0-2992 GCA_041653575.1 Thermodesulfovibrionales bacterium | reverse complement strand
TCGGGGCTCTTGAGTCTGAGACAGCCTCTCTGAAGGCAAGCATCGAGCTGACCACCGAAGAGGTGGGAATGCTGAAACAGCTCTTTGCTGAAGGGTACGCCTCCCGGCGTCAGCTCCTCCAGCCGGAGGTGAGGCTTGCCGAGCTCCAGGGCAGGCTGGGGAGGAGCACTGCCGACATCGCCAGGGCCAGGCAGAAGATCGCCGAGATCCAGGCGGAGTTCGACAAGCTCAGGAATGAATGGCGCAATAATGTCCTTGAACAGCTCCAGAAGTCGGGAGACGATCTGACTGCTGTTGAGGAAAAGATCAGGGTGGCCAGGGAGCGGCTGGCGAGGCAGAAGATCCTTGCCCCCCAGGACGGGATTGTCAACGGCCTGAAGTACACCACCGTGGGAGGGGTGATCCCGCCCGGCGGCGTTGTCCTGGATATCGTTCCCACTGCGGAGAGCCTGCTGGTCGAGGCGCTTATCTCCCCTGACGATATTGACGTGGTCCGTCCGGGTCTCATGAGCCATGTGAGGCTCACGGCGTACAAGAGGAGGACCCACAGCACACTCAGGGGAAAGGTGATCTATGTCTCTGCCGACAGCTTCCGCGATCCCAACACAGGGGCGATCTTTTACAAGGCCCACATCGGGATCAACCCCAGGGAGGAGCTGGAGGGGGTCGGTCCTGTTGAGATCAAGCCCGGCATGATCGCCGAGCTGGAGATCGTTACCGGCAAGAGGACGATGATCAGGTACCTCTTTGACCCCATCATAGACAGCCTCAACAGGGCCTTCAAGGAGGCATAGTCTTTCTATGCCACCTCCGGCTGGAGCGCTGCGGTCCCGATTTCTTCATCTTCTGTCTGCTCTATGGCAGGGTCTGTGTATTCATGCCGCCTGGGGTCCTTCTTTATCCTGATGTAGATGAGCCTCAGCCTCAGGTAGAGCGAGACCCAGCTGATCTGTTTCCAGAGCATCTCAAGGGCGTACTTGGGATAGAACGACCAGGCAGGCTCGACCTTCATTCCCGGCCTCCTGTCGCGGCGGAACTTGAGGCGGAGGAAGCCGCCCTCAAGGGGATGGACCTTTTCGATGCCGATGAACCCCTTGAACCAGACGATGAAGACCAGGGTCTTGCCTGGGCTCGTGCCGGTTGCTATCGCCCTCCTGAGCACCCTGTCGATATGCTCCGGCGTATAGTAGATCTCCCAGGCGGAGCGGTAGGTCTGCTCCCACTGCTCCCGCGTCATGACCGGATGCTCTGTGGTAATGTGATGGAGGTCATAGTTGTTCAGGTCAGGCTCCATCCAGCCGCCTGTCTCATGGAGATTCCGGTGATCCTCGGAACCGGGCAGGGGGGTGAGATAGAAGAATTCAAGCAGGTCCACAGGCAGTTCCTTCTGGATTACCCGGATGTCGCGCAGGATCGCCTCAGGCGTATCATTGGGGAACCCGAGGATGTAGCCGCAATAGGTCACCACCTTTGCCCGTTTCCAGGCGAGGAGCATTTTCCGGTACTCCGAGATCTTGTTCTGCCGTTTCCCCACTCCCACGAGGTTGTCGGGGTTTATATTCTCCAGCCCGATGTAGACGCGCCTGACGCCTGCCCTTGCAGCCTTCTCGATGAAGTTCGGGAGGCGGTGGCACTGGGTGTCCACCTGGATGACGAAGCTCATATCTATCTTCTCTTTCTCTCTCAGCTGGATGAGCCTGTCCAGGATCGGTTCCCAGTTCCTGTTGCGGGCGAAGTTGTCGTCGGTGAGGAAAAACCGGTGCAGCCCCTGGCTGATGTTCGCCCGCACAATCCGCTCCACGTCATCAGGTGAGCGGTACCTCGATTTATGCCCCTGAACATTGATGATCGTGCAGAAGGAGCACTGGTGCGGACAGCCGCGGCCTGAGTCGAGGCTCGTGATCGCCCCTGCGGTCCTCCTGACCCGTTCCTCGGGCAGCAGCGGCATGGGCGCTCCTTCGATATCAGGAAAGTCATTCATGAAGTTGTAGAGAGGCTTGAGATTCCCGGAAAAGGCGTCGCGGAGCAGCTGATCGAGGCGGCCTTCTGCCTCTCCAGCGAAAAGGGATATCCCCATTTCCATGGCCTTGTGGACTGCTGCGTCTCCATCCCCGAGCATGGCAATGGTGCCTGAGACATGGAAGCCGCCGATGGCGACCATGATGCCGCGCTGACGCAAAGGCGCAGCGATGTCGAGGGCCCTGGGAAACTGGTTTGACTGGACGCCTGCGAGCATCACCATCCCTGCCCCGGCCTGCTCTATGAGCGCGGCGATGCGGTCAGGCCTGATCCGCGTGTTTGTTTCATCAAAGGCGTGAATCTCTATCGTGACGTTATCGCCGAGGGTCTTCTGTTGTGCGCAGTCCAGGGCAATCCCGTGCAAAAGCGCCAGGGAATTCGAGGGGATTGCAGACCGGAACCACTGGATGACGTACCCGTCATCGTCGTAATGCGAGGGCTTGATGAGTACAAGGCAAAAACTGCGCTGCTGATCGGATCCGGCCATACTTCTCTACCTCCCGGTGGTTTTCCTGCTTTTCTGTTTCTGGTCGACAGGCTTCCGTTGATTCAGGGGGCTGAACCTTCCTGTATTTATACCCTGTAACAGGGGCTGAGTCAAGCCTTTTTTCATTGCAGGTCTTGACTTAATCGTCAAACACGACTATAATTATCCTGTTTATGCAGATCACCCGTGAAACCGATTACGCAGTCAGATGTGTCACCTATCTTGTCCTGAAACAGGACCAGGTTGTCATGGTGGATGAAATCGCCAGTGAGAACCTCATACCCAAAAGTTTCCTTTCAAAGATCCTTCAGAAGCTTGTCAAGGCGGGGATCGTCAAATCATACAGAGGGGTGAAGGGAGGGTTCCAGCTTGCAAGGGAGCCGAAGAAGATCAGCCTTCTCGATGTTGTTGAGGCAACGGAAGGACCTCTGTCCCTTAACCAGTGCGTTATTGACGAAAATCGCTGCTGCCGCAGCAATTCCTGTG